>JAXDZV010000035.1:0-34552 GCA_034086705.1 Eubacteriales bacterium
AGCTCGGTTTCGCCCTTGGGTGTCACTTTTCCAACCAGAATGTCGCCCGCATGGACCTCTGTGCCTTTGCGTACAATACCCTCTGCATTCAGATCTTTCAGTGCATCATCGCCCACATTCGGAATTTCCCGGGTAATCTCCTCCGGCCCGAGTTTGGTATCGCGTGATTCATGTGAATATTCTTCAATATGGATGGAGGTATACACATCGTCACGTACCAGGCGTTCATTGATTAAAACGGCATCCTCGTAGTTATAACCCTCCCAGGTCATAAATCCAATCAACGCGTTCTTCCCCAGCGCAATTTCTCCTTGGCTGGTTGCAGGACCGTCTGCAATAACCTGCCCCTTGACAACCCGATCTCCCTGTGAAACGATCGGCCGTTGGTTGACACAGGTTCCCTGGTTGGACCGTTTAAATTTAATCAAATGATATACGGTCTTCTGTCCATTATCCGCACGTACGGTAATCTCATCAGCGCTAACCTGCTCAACGCATCCGTTTTCCTTCGCCAGCACGACAACGCCGGAATCTACTGCGGCCTTATATTCCATACCGGTTCCGACAATCGGCGAATCCGTAACCATTAGTGGCACCGCCTGCTTTTGCATGTTAGAGCCCATCAGCGCACGGGTATTGTCATCGTTTTCGAGAAACGGAATCATCGAGGTTGCCACAGAAACAACCATACGTGGGGAAACATCGATATAATCAACACAAGAAGCGTCCGTCTCTAAAATATCCTGCCGATGCCGCGCCACAACACGCCGACTGATGAAACGATTGTTTTCATCCAACGGCTCGTTTGCGCGAGCAATGACATAATTGTCCTCTTCATCCGCCGTCATATACTCAATGATATCAGTTACCTGCCCGGTCGCTTTGTCAACCTTACGGTACGGAGCCTCGATAAAACCATATTCACTGATTCGTGCAAATGTTGCTAGTGAAGAAATCAAACCGATGTTCGGACCTTCCGGCGTCTCAATCGGACACATTCTGCCGTAATGCGTATAGTGTACATCACGTACTTCAAAGGATGCACGATCTCGAGACAAACCACCAGGGCCCAATGCAGACAAACGGCGCTTATGCGTTAGCTCTGCCAGCGGGTTTGCCTGATCCATAAATTGAGACAGCGGAGAAGAACCAAAAAATTCGCGTATCGCCGTCACCACCGGACGGATATTGATCAAAGTTTGCGGCGTCAACACCTCAGTGTCACTGGTTGTCATGCGCTCGCGCACAATCTTATCCATTCTGGAAAATCCGATGCGCATCTGGTTTTGCAACAATTCCCCTACGGAACGCAGCCGACGGTTCCCCAAATGGTCGATATCATCCTGCTGCCCAACATCATGTGTCAGGCAAATCATATAGTTGATGGAAGCGAAAATATCATCTTTGGTGATATGCTTTGGCGAAAGCTCCGCCTCGCAACGGCGACACTCTGTCAAAATCGCCTCTCGGTCTCCGTCACATGCCTCAAGAATTTCCAAGAATTTCGATAGCTTGACCTTGCCTTTAATACCCGCTTCACTCAAATCATAACCGAGAACCGCAGTAGGATCTACACAACCATTGGAAAACACTTTCAGCTCTCTGTCTTCATCTAAGCGCAAGTATACTTCATTCACACCGGCACGCTCGATCTGCATCGCTTGCTCACGTGTCAATTCCGTGCCGGCTTCCATTACGATTTCGCCCGTGATTGGACTAATTACCGGGCGGGAAAGCACATGCCCCGCAATTCGGTTCCCCAAAGCCAACTTTTTATTGTATTTGTACCGACCGACACTTGCAAGATCATAGCGCTTTGGGTCAAAGAACAGATTGTTGATCAAAATCTGTGCAGACTCCACAAGCGGAGGCTCGCCCGGACGTAATTTGCGAAAAATCTCGCGCAACGCCTCATCCGCGGGTGTCGAATTGTTTTTATCCGCTTCCTGCTGCATCATGTCCTTTTCAGCAGTATTGATCAGCATCGGGTCATCGCCGAAATACATTTTCATTTGAGCGACTGTCTCAATGCCCAACGCACGGACAAGCACCGTCACAGGGATCTTTCTGTTTTTGTCAATTCGGACATACAGAATGTCATTTGCATCTGTTTCATATTCAAGCCATGCCCCGCGATAGGGAATCACCGTTGCCGCGTACAAACGCTTCCCTGTTTTATCGATGCTGGATTCGTAATAAATCCCAGGAGAGCGAACAATTTGGGAGACGATAACACGTTCTGCACCGTTGATAATAAAGGTGCCGTTTTCCGTCATCAAGGGAAAATCGCCCATAAAAATTTCCTGCTCTTTTACCTCTCCGGTAGAACGGTTGGTCAAGCGCACCCGAACCCGCAGCGGTGCCGCGTAGTTTACATCACGCTCTTTGCATTCTTCCACAGGATATTTCGGTGTCTGATCGATCGTATAATCCACAAATTCAATGACAAGGTTGCCAGAATAATCGACAATCGGAGAAACGTCGTGCAATACCTCCATCAAACCCTCTTGTACAAAGGAACGATACGACTCCTTTTGCACCTCGATTAGATTCGGCATTTCAATCGCTTCGTAGATTTTTGAGAAGCTCATTCTGATATTTGCACCAAGCTTCTGGGGTTTGACCATGAATCTATCACTCCTTCTCATCCCGACCGCCGTCCCCGCCAGTCTTATACAAAATGACGCCACATTCTGCGCCTTTTTTCACCCGCTGCCACAGCTATCGGCCCCGCATGGGCAAAAAAGCCGATACTAAAGCAATTATAATACAGTGTATTATTTTAACACTGAAAACCGTGCGTGTCAAGCAATTTTTAGAAAAAAAGAACAGAGGTTTTGTATTTTTTTGAAGTTTCAGGGAAAAGTAAAAAAAAGACCGCGCCGGAGGACAAAAATATGTCAAACAGATCCGCCCCCGCACCCCCTTGCCTTGCAGAGCGTTTCACAAAAAGATATTTATACACAAACAGCAGCGATGTTGTCACGCGCTCCCTACAAATCGGTACGCATAGCGCCATGTTGTATTTCATCGACGGCTTGTGCGCAGACACCGTTCTTGAACGAGTCATTCACGCGTTGCAGATTGTTGCACCCCAATCCACACTGAATACCCGAGATCTGTTGTACACAATTGTCTCCTATGGTGAATGCTCCATATCTGAAGACCTCGAAGAAATCTTCACACAGTTCTCCACCGGGGCCGCTGTTTTGTTTTACGACGCAAAAGAAGCCATTCTCATCAAGGCTCGCAGCGTCCCTACGCGCGGCACAGAAGAGCCTCAAAATGATCGCGTTCTGCGTGGTGCCCGAATCGGATTTGTAGAAACGCTGGTCAAGAATACGGCTCTGCTACGCCGCCACATTCGCAGTGCAGATTTCAAAGTGCAAACCATATTTGTCGGCCAAACCACCAAGACACAAATTGCCGTATGCTATATGGAAAACCGCGCATCGCCGCAAACCATAGAAAAAATTCTAAGCCGATTACAGAATACGAAGACTGATTCTGTTTCTTTGGGAGCGCAAAGCGTTGCAGAAGTCTTGATTACCAAAAGCTGGTGGAACCCTTTCCCCAAATTTCGCTTTACAGAACGTCCGGATACAGCTGCCGCTTCCATTTTGGAAGGCAGCATCGTCCTTTTGACAGACAACTCTCCGCAGGCAATCATGCTGCCGGTATCTATTCTCGACTTTCTGCAGCAAACCGAAGATTATTATATGCCACCATTGGTCGGGACTTACTTGAAAATCATACGATTTCTCACCTATCTTGTCGGTATGTATCTGACGCCGTTGTGGTATTTTTTTGACACACACCCAACGCTTGTCCCCCAGGCTCTCTCTTTTTTGGTCGCTCACCAAACACCGGCCATTCCCGTTTTAGCACAGCTTTTGATCATCGAATTCGCCATTGACGGTCTTCGGCTGGCTTCTTTAAATACACCTGATCCGCTTGCAAATTCGCTCAGTGTGGTAGGAGGATTGATTTTAGGAGATATTGCGGTAGAGGTTGGCTGGTTTTTGCCGCAAACTGTCCTGTACGCAGCAATTGTTGCAATTGCCAATTTCATTCAACAAAGCTTTGAACTGGGATATGCAACAAAATTTTCAAGAATATTTATGCTGTGCATGTGTGCTCTGTTTGGTGCATGGGGATTACTCGGTGCCAATGTGTTTCTGCTTTTACTGCTCTTATGTAACCGCACCGTTGACGGGACCAAACGGTATTTTTGGCCGCTGATCCCCTTCAACGGGCGTGCTCTGCTACACCTTTTGATTCGACAGAAAAAACACGATTGACTACTCCGCGCTGATATTCTTTAAAATTTCTCCAAATCGTTCTAGTTCCCATTCGGCAGTAAAAATCCCTGCGCTGACACGAACACCGCCGACGGATTCGCTACCAAGGCCTTGATGTGCAAGCGGGGCGCAATGCAGGCCGGCTCGCACACAAACGCCCGCCTCATCCAGTCTCTGCGCTGTTTGCTCCGGCAGCTGCCCTTCTACCGCGAACAATGCTGTGCCAAGGCATCTTTGCTGTGGCAAATATAAATGCACATGTGGCACTGTTTGCAATATTTCCTGCAACATCGCACCGATTCGCTTGTGTTGTGCAAATACCGCTGACATCCCCATGCCCTGCAGAATCGAAATGCCGCAAAGCAGCCCCGCAACAGCCGGCACGCATAATGTTCCCGCCTCAAGCCGTTCAGGCAAATCTGGTGGCATCTGCGGATCTTTAGAAAACACGCCGGATCCTCCGTAAAACAGAGGCTCTGGAATCGGTGCACCCGGGCCAATCAGCAAAAGGCCGCTACCTTGCGGACCGTATAGGCCTTTGTGCCCGGCACAGCATAAATAATCAATATGATCCTGCTCCATGTGAATTGGCAGCACACCGGCACTCTGCGATGCATCCACCAAAAGCAAAATTCCCCTTTTGTGACACAGCATACCGATTTGCTTCAACGGTTCCTGTGCAGCACATAAATTGGAAAGATGCGTTACCGCCAGCAGCTTTGTTTGTGGTGTCATGCGTTTTTCAATTTCAGACAAAATTTCCGCATCGGAAAGCAGCCTTCCCTGTTTCAAAACCGGATATACCTGTGCCCGCACACCGCAACGTTCCATATACAAAATAGGGCGCCGCACAGAATTATGAGATAATCCGGAATAAAGAACTGAATCGCCCGGATGCAAAACACCGCATAAAACTAAATTTAATGCATGCGTAGCATTGAATGTGAATATAACGTTCTCTTGTTTTGACAGTCCAAAAAAAGACGCCGCTGCGCAGCGGCAGCGATACACCAGTTCTGCCGCAGCCATCGAGAGTGCATGCCCGCCTCTGCCCGGGTTACCGCAGCTTTTGCGCATACATGCCGACACCGCCTGTATAACCATAGGCGGTTTGGGAAAGGTTGTTGCCGCATTATCAAGATATATCATCTCATCCTCTCCCATTGTGCCGCTTCATCTGCATTTGTGAAATTTCGCTGTAGCGAATTTTCTCCCGCCGCAGCAATGCCGCGATCTGTCCAGCTTCCCGTTCCGACGTAAAGCTTACACCGTAAGCACAGCCTTTTTCCGTCATGTTTGGTAGAAGACGGGTGATGCGTGCACGAACACCGATATTCTGCAAGGCATCCCGTGCATGCGAGGCCGCTGTCACGGAGGAGAGAGCGATTGTATATTCCGTCATGCTCTGCCCCCTTCCTTTCAAAGGCAAACCGTTACAAAAAAGTATGGCCGCCTGCTTCCAGTGTATGTGCAGGCGGACCGTTGGGTGCCGTGGTTCAATTTGCTACATCGTTATAAATTCAATTTGATATATCGTTGTAATATATAATCTCGTCCCGAAAACAATATCCAAGCTTTTCGCGTGCCACACGAATTCGGTAAGCGTCATCAAACGGCGTCAACATATCCGCCTGCAATTCTTCTACTTTATTTTCATATTGTGCGATTTGTTTGGTCAAGGCAGCTTCTTCTTCCTTAAGCATCGCAACCTGAGACTGCATATTAAACACAGACACAAGCACAAAAATGCCAAACACAATCAGCGCAATTTTCACAAATAAATTGCCGTGCAAACGTCTGGTTTGCGACATGCGTTTTTTCTGCGTATGAAAACGCTTCGAACTCTTCCCCTCAGATGGGCTTTTTTGCGTCGTTGCCAAACTGCTCCCCTCCTATCGCTTTCTTTTACACTGCCGCATATCTACCAGTAAAAATCCCTCTGCCGCAAAGCGCTCAATCTGTATCTGCAGCCGCAAACTTTTGCGATGCATACAAACACGCCGAATACCACGTGCAGCTTTGTCAGCGCCTCGCTGTATCCCCTTACCAAAACGATTTGTCACATACAAAATTCCTTTGCATACATAGTACAGTGTATGATTGTAAAAAAGCAAAATCGCAAAGCGCACGAAAGCTGCCATCCACGTCATAAAACGCACTGTCAGCCGCCCTAAGGTTTCAAGATACAATACAAAACCGATACCGCACAACAATAGCAAATACCAGCGAAAGACGCCGCTATTGCAGTCAAATTGCAATATAATAAAGGCAATCGATGCGAGCATGCAAAACAAAAAATCCTCTGCAGCAAGCAAGATAATATTCCCCTTGCTTGGCATCCGCTCTGATTTATGATGCTTATTAGAAACAGTCAGCCGTCTTCGCTTTTCGCAAAGAAGCCTTTGTGTCCACTTGCCACCGGTGCGGTTTTTACCACCGCTGCGCCATATGCGAAAAGTACGAAACAAATCAAACAGCACCCCAAGCGCCACACCGAGCAAAATGAACGGCAACAATGTCGCAGGGCTGCCAACCACCGATGCATCCGGCCGCATCAGCGAAAGAGACGTGCAAACAAGCCGCCGCTTTTCCGTTCGGATGGTTGTGCGGCGTCTGTATATACCATAGCACTCACTACTCCATCCAGCGTCAGCGTTCCATTTTCCAGGGACAACGCGCTAATATGCAATCCCTCTCCCTCAATATAAAGCGCTCCTTGATGCAACAGCACCGTAACAGCGTCCTGCGCATAGTTTTCGATATCCGAAACACCGCTTAGGGTCAAATGCTTGCGATTTGTTAGCACAAGTTGCTGCGCCGACAGTTGTTTTCCTGCGTTCTCTTCCATATGCTGCCTCCGTACATTTCTATCCATTCGATTGATATGCCGGGCAGCGCCGTTTCATTCTAATATTTCGTACAAAGCAGCCGCATCCGTTTTTTGCACGTGTGGAGAAATATCTTTCACACGCAAGCGAATCGTCCTTTGTCCAAGATTGACCTCAATCACATCGCCGACTTTCACCTCATAGGAAGCCTTAGCCCGTTTGCCGTTTACGCTGACATGCTCTCCGTCACAGGCATCGTTTGCCAAGGTACGGCGTTTAATAATCCTTGCTACTTTGAGATATTTATCCAAACGCATATTCTTTTCCCCTTTTTCCCGCTGTGAAAAAGAAAGGGGGGCTGTCCTTGCACGGCAGCTCCCGCTTTCTGTACGAATTTTCTTATTTATTGACGGAATCTTTCAAAGCTTTGCCTGCGGTAAATGCAGGGTGCTTAGAAGCGGGGATCGTAATTGCTTCATTTGTTTTGGGGTTACGGCCGACTCTCTCACCTCTCGCCTTCACCTCAAATGTTCCGAATCCAACCAACTGAACCTTCTCTCCGTCTGCAAGCGCCTTGCTGACAGCGCCCAAAAATGCGCCAACCGCAGCTTCCGCTTCCTTCTTTTTCATGCCGGTTTCTGCGGCAACAGCCTCAATAATCTGTGTCTTGTTCATTTGATTCACCCTTCTTTATTCTTTCGTTTTTCCGCCAGCGGGGTCACGCCTGCAGCCAAAAGACGCCAAACCAACCGCACAAACGTTCATCTTAGATTATACCGTTTTTTGCAAGAAATAGCAAGAGTTTTGCAGCTCTTTCCCTATTTTTTGTTAAAATTAACATTTTGTTCACATATCAAACAAGGAAAGCTGGTTCGTCTGCGGCATACCACGCAACGCACCATTATTTTTCAGCAATTCCATGATTGATTTGGAAAGCTTTGCGCGGTCTTGCAATTCCAATTGTGAGAAAAACGGGCCGTTTGATCGTGCCTCTACAATCTTTTCAGCAGCTGCTAATCCAAGGCCGGGCAAGGAAGTAAACGGTACGCGAATCGCTCCGTCCTCGCACAAAAATGCACTCGCATCTGAAGCATACAAATCGATAGGCAGATACCGAACACCACGCGCCAGCGATTCATCAATCAACAGTAAATCGTCCAAAAGCGCTTTTTCTTTTTGCGTTGCATCATTCCCTTTGTCTCGAATCAGCGACGTCGTTTGTTCAACCACGCTTTTCCCCTGCAAAACAATCTGCGCATCAAATGCTCCGGGCGCTGCCGTAAAGTAAGCAGCATAGAATTCCAGTGGATAGTGCACCTTATACCATGCGAACTGAATCGCCTGCATAACATATGCCGCAGCGTGTGCCTTAGGAAACATATACTTTATTTTTTTACAAGAAGCAATATACCATTCCGGAACAGATTTTTCACGCATAGCTGCCTCCATTTCGGCAGTCAGACCTTTTCCTTTCCGTACACTTTCCATAATTTTAAACGATAAGCTCTTTTCCACGCCCCAGCCAATCAGCGTCAGCATGATGCTGTCACGTGTTCCGATTACTTCGGAAATCGTACATACACCGTCTCGGATTAAATCTTGCGCGTTGCCAAGCCATACATCTGTACCATGTGAAAGACCGGAGATTTGCAAAAGATCTGCAAAATTTTTCGGCTTTGCATCCACAATCATCTGTTGTACAAACTTTGTACCGAATTCCGGTAGTCCATAAGTCCCCACAGGACAGCCGCAAATATCCTGCGGACGGATCCCCAAGGACTTTGTAGACAAAAACAATTCATACACATCCGGATCGTTCATCGGAACCTCTTTAGTCGGCACTCCCGTATAGCGCTCCAGGATTTTTAGTTTAGTCGGCATATCGTGTCCAAGCTCATCCAGCTTCAAAATAGTGTCGTGCAAGTAGGAAAACTGAAAATGTGTCGTAACAATATCCGAATCCGCAGCATCCGCCGGATGTTGCACCGGCGTAAAATCATAAATGCTATACTCTTTGGGAACAACAATAATCCCACCGGGGTGCTGCCCTGTTGTGCGCTTAACACCGACACAACCGTTTACCAGTCTTGCTATTTCCGCCTTATTCAGCGTCACACCGTGCTCTTCCATATACCGCGCGATGAAACCGTATGCCGTTTTCGAAGCAAGGGTTCCGATGGTGCCAGCACGAAACACGTTTTCCGAGCCGAAAAGTTCCTCGGTATATTTATGAATCTTTCCTTGTACCATCCCGGAAAAGTTTAAATCAATATCCGGCGATTTGTCCCCATAAAAACCAAGAAACGTCTCAAACGGAATATCATGACCATCCGCGATCAAACGGGTACCGCAAATCGGACAATCCATCAAAGGCAAATCAAAACCGGACCCAACCGCAATCGGAAGTTGATCAAAATTGCTGTAACGACATTTTGGACAACGATAATGCGGCGGCAAAGGATTCACCTCAGAAATACCCGCCATTGTCGCAACAAAGGAAGACCCCACCGAACCACGAGATCCAACCATATATCCCAGTTCGTTGCTCTTATGCACCAAGCGCTGTGCAATCATATATAGCACTGCAAACCCATGCTGTATAATGGAATCGAGTTCTTTTTTCAATCGTTCCGAAACAATCGCCGGAATGACACCGTCGCGTCCATACCAATCAGCCGCACGATCCCAACATAGCTTTTGCAGCTCCTCCTCGGCTCCATCCATATGCGGCGTGTATGTACCTTTTGGAATCGGCCGCACTGTCTCAATCATATCTGCAATACGGTTGGTATTTGTGATAACAACCTCCCGCGCCGTCTGTTCGCCCAAATAAGCAAATTCTGCCAGCATTTCTTCCGTATTGCGCAAATATATTCCGACGTCTCGGTCTGCATCGCGGTATTTCATACCGTAGAGCAGAATTTTACGCTTGATCTCATCTTCACAATTGAGAAAATGCGCATCACAAGTCGCAACGACGGGCTTTCCGCACTCTTGTCCAAGGCGCACAATCTTCCGATTCAGATCCTTCAAATCCTCAGCTGAGCTTACCTTCTGTTCATGCAAAAGATATCCGTTGTTACACAAGGGCTGAATTTCAAGGTAATCATAAAAAGAAGCAATTTCCTTTAGCTCATCCCAGGGCCGGTTATCCAGCAGAGCCTGAAACAGTTCTCCGGCTGCACAAGCGGAACCGATCAACAATCCGTCGCGGTGTTGGGCTAACAGTGTTTTAGGTATTCGCGGATGCTTACGGTAATATGACAAATAGGAATCAGAGATTAAGCGATATAAGTTTTTCAATCCCTCCTGATTCTTTACCAACAAAATCTGATGGTAGGTTTTGAGCTGCAGTGGGTCTGCGTGCTCACGCATCGCAGCATTCAACTGCGCCATATCGGATATGCCCTCTCTGCGTAGCTTTTCCGCCATGCATAGAAAAATCCGTGCTAACATCCGCGCATCGTCTTGGGCACGATGGTGATTAAATGTACCGAGCCCAAAATACTCTGCTACCACATCCAACTTGTGTCGCTTCAATTCCGGATTGCAGTATTTCGACATGGCAACTGTATCAATATACGGCAGGTCAAACACACAACCTACCCGTTCCGCCGCGCGCCGAATAAATCCAACATCAAAAGAAGCATTATGTGCAACCAACGGCAATCCATCGGCAAATTTCAAAAATGCCTCCAACGCCTCCTCTTCTTGCGGTGCTCCCCGCAGCATTTCATCGGTAATCCCCGTCAGTTCACTGATTTTCTCAGGTACCGGCATCTGCGGATCCACAAATGTATCAAACTGGTCAACTATCTCGCCGTGGCAAATACGAACTGCACCAATCTCCGTCATGCGATCTCGCAAATTGGATAGCCCTGTTGTTTCAATATCAAATACGCAAAATTCTCCATCAAAAGAAAGCGGCCCCGCTTGTTGTTGGCAGAAAACCGCACGCGCCGTATCGTCTACAAAATAAGCCTCCATGCCATAAATAACTTTCACGCCGAGCTTTTCTGCCGCCAACATCATCTCAGGAAAGGCTTGTGCATTGCCATGATCCGTCACTGCAACAGCAGCATGTCCCCAATTTTTTATTGTCTCAACCAAAGCGTCCGGAGCAATCGTTGCATCCATGGCAGACATATTGGTATGCAAATGCAACTCCACCCGTTTCTGCTGCGCCGTATCTTGCCTTGGAACAAGCGGCAAAAACATTACCTCACGCGGTGTCAAAACCAATTCCCCGTCAAAACGGTCTCGCCGCAAATCTCCGCGCACCGCTACGCCGGTCTTGTAGAATGTGAGATCCACCGTGCCACGCTTCACGGAACTTTTCACCCGTTTCAGTGCCCCCAGCAAAGCATCTGCTTCTTCCCGTGTAAGCACTGCCTTAACCATAATCGAACTGTCCCGATCGGTCAGTCCCATACTGACAATCAGCTTGTCCTTGGTTCGGTTTTCCCGCGTCTCCAAAGACACGATTTCGCCTAATGCAACAACGCCGCGTCGTGCATCGGTTAAATAGCGGATCGGTTGCGGTTGCAAAATTGAGAACGCTTCTCCAAGCACCGGCACAGCAGAGGCAATATCAAACGTTAAATACCCCAGCGTCAGCATACCATTTTCCTCACATTTGCACACAGGGGCCTGCGTCAAAAGAGAGTTTGCCAAAGGCAGGCTGGTCGAGCCACCATCCCTCTCTGCAAGCATACCCCCTTGCACAGGGGTCTGTGGGAGTTGCTGCTGTTGCTGTTGAAGCTGTTGCTCCTGCTTCATCAGAGTGCGCAGCTGTTGCTGTTGCCTTTGATCATACGCCGCATAATCGAATGGAACATGTTCTTCTTTACAAATGGTAACGGCATACCGCAAGCCGAATTCTGAATGGATAATGTCAGAGATAACCTGCGGCGTATTGCTGCGATATAGCAAATCAATGCCTCCGTTTGTGGAAGATACCGTGATTTTAAGGCAATCCCCATCCAGTTCTGTCTGATATTCATTAAAAAAACCTTTTGTGATTGCACCGACATGTGTTGCCTCTTCCAAAACATCCGGCAAATACGTCAGAGAAAAAAGCGAAGAGTTATACTGCGGAAATATTTTAAAATACGTCAGCTCATATACTTGTGCAATCTCCGTGCAAATCCGATACAATATCTGCTTACGAACAATTGCGGGAAATGTACACTGCACCTCTGCCTTTCTTGTTTCTTTGTCAATGCGCAGCGAAACATCTCCTGCGCTCTGCAGAATGGCTCGGATCTCCTGCGAGGGTTCGTACCGTCTGAATCTTTCCAAAAATGTCTTGCCCATCTCAATCCCATCCTATTCTACAAGGAGTTCACCCGTAGCCACGGTATCATTCATCCGGCAATTCGTTAATATACCGTATCAATGTATCAACTGCTTCCTCCGTGCGCACACGGCAAAGAATTTGATTTTTTCGGAAAATAGCAGCCTGACCGTCCCCGCCCGCAAGGCCGATGTCAGCTTCTCTTGCCTCACCGGGACCGTTTACCGCACACCCCATGATTGCCACCTGAATCGGTGTTTTGCGATGAATTTCCTGCCGTGCACGACGTTCAAATTCGTTGACAAGCGTTACCAACGGAATTTTTGTGCGGCCACAAGTCGGGCAGGAAATTATGTGTACTGTACCTCCAGGCAAAAGTGCCAGTGCCTCCAACAATGTTCGCGCGTCTTCCACTTCCAAAACCGGGTCATCCGTCAGTGAAACGCGAATGGTGTCCCCGATTCCTTCTGCCAGCAACGCACCAATGCCGGCAGCGCTTTTCATTGCACCCACACGCCGCGTGCCGGCCTCTGTGACCCCCAAATGCAATGGATACATGCACCGCTGTGCCAAAATACGATTAGCCTGTATCATCGTACGAACATTAGATGATTTGACAGAAATAACGATATCGTTGAAATCAAATTTTTCAAGCAAAGCGGCATGGCGCAGCGCGCTTTCGGCAAGCGCCTGTGCTGTCGGTCCGCCGTATGTCGCAAGCAACTGCTTTTCCAAAGAGCCACTATTCACACCGATTCGAATCGGAATATGGCGTGTGGCGCATGCCGATGCCACCGCATGTATATGCTCATCCGAACCGATATTTCCCGGATTAATTCGAATTTTGTCGATGCCGGCCGCACACGCCTCCAACGCCAGGCGATAATCAAAATGGATGTCCGCAACCAGAGGTGCCGTAATTCCCGCTTGTTTAATAGCATCAATCACATATATTGCCTGCTTGTCCGGTATGGTCATACGAATGACATCACAGCCGGCATCACATAAACGGCGACACATTGCAATACAGGCGTTTGCATCATGCGGGTCGGTAGTCAACATAGATTGTACCGAAATAGGGGCATTTCCACCGATCTGCACGTTACCGGCTATCACATGTGTAGACTTTCTTCGAATATCGTTGTGTTGCACACTTCCCTCTCCTTCAGCGACGGAATAAGTTCCAAATATCCTTGCCGGTCACAAATACCATCAATGCCAACAATAACAGCAAACCAACGGTATGAATATATCCCTCCACCTTACGGTTCACCGGACGGCGGAAAATGAATTCAATCAATTGAAACAACAGTCTGCCGCCGTCTAATGCGGGAAAAGGAAGAAGATTGAAAATACCAAGATTCATAGATATAAACACCAACATATAAAAAAGCTGAAAAGCGCTCGTCTTTGCGGCACTTGTGATGACTTGCGTTACCCCAACCGGTCCGCTCAAATCCTGCACACCGTAATTTCCGACAGCAAGGTCAATCAACGACTCCCATATAATGCGAACGGTATTCAACGATTCAAAAAACGCATACCGCAAAACAGTAAACGGTGTGCGTGTCTGCGCCGCAGGCACAAAATCATAACTTCCAAGCACATGCCCCGATTCGGTATACGTTGGAAACTGCACATCATACAGAACAAGTTCTTGCCCGTCTCGCTGCACTGTCAGATCTACCGGTTCTGCACCACGGTGCATAATTTGGTAAGAAAGCTCAGAAAAAATATGCACCGGTGCGCCGTCGACTGCAGTAATCGTATCGCCAACACAAAGCCCGGAAGAAGCGGATATCGCGCTTTCTCCAAAGCGCTCAACCGTCGTCCCGTATAAATTCTTCATACAGCAAACCAAAACAGTCATAACCAAAATACCGGTTATAAGATTTGTCAGACCACCGGCAGCGGTAATAATCATGCGCTGCCAAACCGGCTTACGGCACAGTGCATCCGGCTCATCCGATTCATCGTCTTCTCCCGCCATACTCACAAAGCCCCCGATTGGAAACAGGCGGCAAGAATAACGGATTTGTGTCTTTCGAGAAACACGGGAAAACACTTTTGGCCCCATCCCAATGGAAAACTCGAAAATTTTGACATGAAATAGGCGAGCAAATGCATAGTGCCCCAGCTCATGTGTCAGAATCATAAAGCCAAACATGAAAATTGCAAGAAGAATATAAACGATAGTCATTATATGCTCCGTTTCTGCTAAGCACCGTCGGGCGCCGTTTTTTCGGATCAGCAGCTGCAAACACGCTGTCTTTACAATGCCGTCAGTATCTCTCTGGCAAGCTCTCTTGCCTGCAAATCCGCTTGATAGATATCTGCTAAAGTAGGCTGCTGCAGATTGACCGTACGCGTCACGGTGTGCTGTACCAAAGGAACAATACGGTCAAAGGAAAGTTTACCTTGCAAAAATGCATCCACAGCCGTTTCATTGGCTGCGCTCATCACGCATGGCAGGATTCCGCCTGCTTTGGCACACTCTCTTGCCAAATGAAGTGCCGGAAAAACCTGCTCATCCGGTTCAAAAAATCTCAAGGTGCCGATACGCGCAAAGTCCAATTGGTCCACATGGGAAGGATATCTTTGCGGTGCCGTCAGCGCATATTGAATGCACAGCCGCATATCCGGCACTGCCATTTGTGCCAAAACCGCATGATCAATATATTCGACCATAGAATGAATAATGCTCTCCGGATGAATCACAATGTCTATTTTTTCCGGAGGGATAGAAAACAAATGCATTGCCTCAATCAATTCCAAGCCCTTATTCATCAATGTTGCGCAGTCCACGGTAATTTTCGCCCCCATGTGCCAGGTAGGATGCGCTAAAGTATGCTCCTTCGTTACCCCCTGCAACTGTTCCGTCGTATACCCGAAATACGGACCGCCGGAACATGTCAAAATCAGCCGTTTGACTTGTCGACGCGTTTTTCCGCAAAGACACTGCGCTATGGCGCAATGTTCGGAATCTACCGGAATAATCCGCACATGTTTTTCTCTTGCCCGCTGCATAACATACGCACCCGCCGCCACTAAAGTTTCTTTGTTGGAAAGTGCTATATCGTGCCCACTTTCAATAGCTGCCAGCGTCGGAGAAAGGCCTGCAGTGCCAAGAATGCTGTTATACACAAGCTGTGCATGCTTTTGCGCAGCAAGCTCCTCAATTGCCTGCGTGCCCGCTGTAATTTGAACGGAAAGATCCGCCGTACGTACGCACAAATCTCTCGCTGCCCGTTCATCTGCAACAGCACAAACAGCCGGGTGGAACAGTCGAATCTGTTCTTCCAGCAAGCGGCTGTTCTTCCCGCCGCTAATTCCATATACCGGCACCCCAAGCTCTCGGATCACCTGCATGGTTTGTCTGCCGACTGAGCCGGTTGAACCGAGAACTGTGACGGTTCGCTGCATTTTTTTCTGCATTATCTTTTAAGCCCCTTTACAGAATCTGCGCTATTCTTTTACAAAAGACCGAAACATGTATGATAGATAACACACAGCAAAAAGCAGAATGGGGCAGTTGCAAGCACACTGTCAAAGCGATCTAACACACCGCCATGCCCCGGAAAAATCTTTCCGTAATCTTTGATACTGTAGCGGCGTTTTACCCAAGACATGATTAGATCCCCCATCTGTGAAAGCACGGATACAAACACCCCAATCAAAGCAAACCCAAAATAAGACGGAGATCGGCCACTCAAACGCGAAATAAACACAGCATACAGCAAAAACGCGCCTGTACAGAAGATAACACCACCTATCGCTCCCTCTACGGTTTTCTTCGGGCTAACATCCGGGAGCATCTTATGCTTTCCGATAAACATGCCGGTAAAATATGCAAATATATCTGTTACCCATGCACCGATAAATACAAGATACATCGTATACTGCCCGTGCTCCATATGACGCAACAACACAACACAAGCGAAAGAAATACAGATATAAAGCAGCATCGTAACTGCCAGAGAAGTTTTGCCAGGCGTTAAAGTACCGTGTGAAAAAACAGAAAGCGAAAAGGTATAAAACAAAAACAAAAATGCCACTACAAGCGCCTGTATACCGAAGCGTTGCATATCCCCACGCATAAAATAAGCCAGCAGCGGCTCAGCACCGCCAATCAACATCGCCGGCACAAGCAGCGCGGGGCACTTTGCAAGACCGATACAGCGATACATTTCAAAAACGCCCAATATACTCAAAAGTGCAGCGACAATCGGCAAAGCCAGCGTTGCAGAATACACCGCAACAGGAATGCACGCCAGGATCAAAACCGCACCTGTAATGATTCGTGTTTTCATAGCAAATCTTCCTTTCCATGTGTCTAACCTCAGACACCGCCAAAACGTCGTTTTCGGCGATGAAATTCACTCACCGCGGCATCTACATCCTGCTCGGAATAATCAGGCCACAACACATCGGAAAAATAAAGCTCCGCGTATGCAGCTTGCCATAATAAAAAATTGGAAAGGCGCATCTCTGCACCTGTACGAACAATCAAATCCGGCGGCGGACAATGCGCAGTATACAGTACTGCATCCATATCCTGCTCTGTTATCCGAGAAGCGCCGGCGGTAATCAGTTGATTTACAGCATGCAAAATCTCTTGTCGCGCTCCGTAATTTACAGCAATATTCAAAATGTTTTGATATTGCGTGCTTTCCGCCTCAACCTGTGCCATCTGTTTTTGCAGTTTTTCCGGGAATACAGAACGGTCTCCCAAAAAATGCAGCTGAATCCGATTTTCGTGCACCTCAGAAAAAGCATCCAAAACGTACTTTCCGAATAGACGCATAATCGCATCCACCTCTGCGCGCGGCCGCTTCCAATTTTCTGTTGAAAAAGTATAGCACGTTACACAACGGATTCCAATGTCTCCGCAATACCGCACAATACGTCTGAATACCTTTGCACCGGCTACATGTCCAAATTCGCGCGGCTTTCCATGCCGTTTCGCCCAACGACCGTTTCCGTCCATAATAAAAGCGATATGGGACAGCTCACCGTTCTGCAGCTGCTTCACATTTTGTGCCTCCACAGACTCCCTCCGTTTCAAAAAGCAAAATACCAAGCAGCCGTACGCCGGATAGCGGCGTACGGCGCACAAAAAGCGAGACGTCAGATCTCCATAATCTCCTTTTTCTTACGATCCACAACCGCATCGACCTCGCGGCACTTTTTATCTGTCAGATCCTGAATGTCCTTTTCCGCTTGCTTTACCTCATCCTCGGTAAACAGGCCCTCTTTCTTTCCGTCCTTATAAAAATCGTTTGCATCGCGACGAATATTGCGCAATGCAACTTTACACCCTTCGCCGTCACGATCTATTTGCTTGCAAATTTCCTTTCTGCGCTCTTCCGTCGGCTGTGGAAACAACAGACGAATAACCTTGCCATCATTTGCAGGGGTAATACCGATATCGCTCGCCAAAATTGCACGCTCAATGCTTTTCAGCGTTGTTGCATCCCACGGCTGGATGGCAACCGTACGCGGATCCGGCACGGAAACCTGAGCCATTTGCGGAATTGGTGTAGGCGTACCGTAATACTCCACCTCTACCTTGTCCAGCACGGACGGGTTCGCACGACCGGCACGAATGGTTTTTAGCTCATTTTCAAACGCCGAAATGGATTTGCTCATTTTGCTTTCGTACTCTTTCAAATCTGTTTTCATTATTCCTCTCCTCCGATGATCGTTCCGATTTTTTCGCCCTTCACGGCTCGTACAATATTCTGTGGGTCATCTAAACCGAATACAAGAATCGGGATCCGGTTATCCATACTGAAGCTGGTTGCCGTTGTATCGATTGCTTTCAGATGCCGACGCAAAATATCCATGTAATCAATGTGCTGAAATTTTACAGCACCCGGATCCAATTTGGGGTCTGCATCATAGATTCCGTCAATGTTCTTTGCCATCAGCACAACGTCCGCACCGATCTCTGCAGCACGCAATACCGCCGCGGTGTCTGTCGAAAAGAAAGGGGAGCCAATGCCACAGCCGAAAATAACAACTCTGCCTTTTTGCAAATGCGAAATAGCCTTATTTCGGATGTACGGCTCTGCAAACTGCTTCATCTCCACTGCCGTCATCACCCGCACATCAAGCCCCTGGTGCTCAAAACAGTCTTGCAGACCAAGACAGTTGATCGCAGTTGCAAGCATTCCCATGTGATCGGCACGGGTGCGATCCATCTCGACTCCCTGTCTGCCGCGCCAGATATTCCCGCCGCCCACAACAATGCTGATCTGTGCCCCCAGCTGTTGACACTGCAAAATTGCTTCACCGATTTTTCGAATAAAAGAATAGTCTAAAATCGCACCATCCGTTCCGCTCAATGCTTCACCGGAGAGTTTTAGTAGTACACGTTTATACATTTTTTCACCAACCCAATCCTACATCTTTCGCACATCTGTATGTATTTTACCCTATTCCTGCCAATTTGTAAAGACTCGCACGATACATTTTTATATTTTTTACATTTCAAAGAACAATGAATAAGCGTCGCCGCACAAGTGTGCGGCGACGCTTATTCATTGTTACAAAAGGCTTCACAGTTCTATAATCCAGACACAGCAGCACAACAGTACCCTATGCTGCAAATGCCTGTACTTACAACATAGTTGTATCAGTTTCTCTTCTCCCGCAAATACATCATCTACAACCCCAGGAAATACGGGCCTCACAGCCATAATCCCAATCTGTCCATGCAGCATGCGCACTTTCACGCGCAAAATGAACAGATTGCGCCGGCGTCCAACCGAAAAACGCTCCGCCACCCAAGTTCTGTACGTTGCCGGGTATCAGAATACTTTCCAAAGAGGAACAGTTTGAAAAAGCATATGCGCCAATGTTTACTACACTGCTCGGCAGAGTAATCTCTGCAAGCGAAGTACAATATGCAAAAGCCAATTCACCTGTCTGCAAAAGCCCATCGGGAAGTATAACATTCTTTAGAGCCGTGCAATTTTGAAAAACACTGTTGCCGAGTATTTTGATTCTGCTTGGAATTACGATCTTCACAAGAGAAGAACAATCGGCAAAAGCAGCGTCACCTATGCTTGTCAGGTTGTCCGGCAGCAATATGCTTGTAAGCGAGGAGCAACCAGCAAAAGCAGCCTCTGCAATAGACCATACACTCCCGTCATCCGGTATTACACTGTTTTTGCAGCCGGCAAGCAAGATGCCGCTTCTTTTTTCAATCAAGCAATTACCGGTACTGCGATACGCCGTATTCTCCGGATCAACAGAGATCGCTTTCAATTCGTTGCAATAGCAAAACACACCTTTACCAATGCTTGTCACTTCGGCGGGAATCACAATTTTCTGCAGCGTTTGCAAACCGGCAAAGGCCAAAGATTCAATACATTTTACACTTGCATCATCCGGTATCACACTGTTTTTGCAGCCGGCGAGCAAGGTACAGCTTTTTGTTTCGATTAGGCAATTGCCGCTGCTGTGATAGGTTGAATTGCTCGGATCCACGGTAATACTCTGCAAAGCACTACAGCCGTAAAAAGGGCTATACCCTATGTCGACCACATTGCGGGGGATAGCAATACTCTGCAAAGAAATGCAATTTTCGAAAGCTGCATCTCCAATGCTCTTCACACTGTCGGGAATCGATAAATAGACAAAAGAGGAGCATCCCGAAAAAGCCTTCTCTGCGATTTTTTCTACACTGCCGTCATTTGGGATAACACTGTTTTGACACCCTGAGAGCAGTGTTTTTGTGCTTGTTTCTATCAGACAGTTACCGGCACTGTGATAAACAGGATTTCCCGCACTCACTGAAATGCTGGAAAGCGCTTCGCAGCCGGAAAACACCCCCGTACCGATGCGCACGACATTGCGCGGAATGGCCATACTTTTCAATGCTGAACATCCGTAAAAGGCACCGTCATAAATATCAGTAACCGTATCAGGAATTACAATGCGTTCCAACGCCGCGCATCCAGCAAATGCGTAAGGACCGATTCCTGTGACGGGTTTGCCTGCATGCTGTGCAGGAATCACCGCCTCTGTACCGGTGGTATCTGTGTCGGCGCCAAACACCGTATAAGAAGTATAGTCTTCATTGCATACCAAAACAAAACCGTCCACCCAAACAACTGCCTGCGCCGGCTTTATGATATTTTCCACATAGCGCATCTGAATGGATGCCACCTGTGCGCGTGTAGCTCTGCCGAACGGGTCAAGCAATAGATGGTTTCCGATGCGCGTACCGGAAATGATACCAACAGAAACCGCCCAAGACATTGCCTCCTTTGCCCACGCAGGAACAGAGTCTCCATCTGCAAATACACTTAAATCCGCCCTGTCATTGGTATTAATCCCCAGGTACGCTGTGTAACGCAGCATAACCGACGCCATTTGTGCACGAGTAATAATTTCCATTGGCGCAAACCGGCCATCTCCCATACCGCTAACAATTCCATTGGAAGCCGCCCAAAGAACCCCCTCCGTATACCATTTGTTTGCAGGCACATCCACAAAAGGGTTCTTTGCAGAAAACGGCTGCATCCCGTCCTGCCGCCACAAAATACTAACTAACATGGCGCGTGTCATCGGTGTTTGCGGTTCAAAAGTCGTAGTGCTCGTACCTGCAAACAGGCCTTCTTCATAGACATACTCCACAGCATCGTAATACCAACTTCCCTCCGGAACATCCGTAAACGGAAGAGACGCAGCACTTACAGAAAAAGAAGAACATAGAAGCAATCCGCACATCAAACATACGCATAATACCCTGAGCTGTTTTTTCATTCATTTCTCCCTTCAATTTTCACAAAATTTTGCTAAGGAAAAGCATGCCCTGCAAGTACCGCTCCCTGCGGCTCACATGCTTGCTGCGTCGCAATTACAGTATACCATTCTCACACATTGTTGTCAATTACATAGAGCTTGCCTTTTGTGATTTTTTGTGGTATACTGGCTCTGTGAGCAGCCGATATTTGTGTAAAGAGGAGAAAATTACGCATGCATCTTCAGGAATCCGGTGAAATGTATCTTGAAACCATCTACATCCTATCGCAAAAAAACGGTGCAGTCCGTTCAGTTGACGTTGGAGAGACTATGCATGTGTCAAAGCCAAGCGTCAGCCGGGCTGTCGGAATATTAAAAAAAGAGGGATATCTGCGTTCCGACGCAGACGGACACCTGCTTTTGAGTGAAAGCGGTCATGCAATTGCAAAAAAAATATACGACCGTCACATTACCTTGTCTGCATTTCTGACCAGGCTGGGGGTCCCCCCAGAGATTGCCGTTCGAGATGCCTGTAAAATCGAACACGTCATTAGCGACGAAACCTTTGCAGCGCTCAAACAGCATGTGCAAAAATACAACTCGCAAGCATAAAAAATAGGTGTACGTCTGCAGACGGAACCAACAAATTTATTTTGTTTTGTGCGACGCATCCGCATCTGCTTTGGTCGCTTGCACGGTGCCATGCGGATGATGCGGAGGCGCATAAACTGTATAAAGCTTGAGAGGGGTTTTTCCCGTATTTATAATATTGTGCCACGTCCCTGCCGGCACAAAAACCGCATAACCGTCCGTAATTCTGTGCTGATCACGGAGACGATTCGCAGCAGGCCCCATCATGCTGACACCGTTGCCGCTTTCTATCCGCAAAAACTGATCGGTGTCCGGGTGGACTTCCAGACCGATTTCTCCACCGGCCGGAATACACATCAATGTCAGTTGTAAATGATCACCCGTCCACAGCGCGGTACGGTAGTTGGTATTTTGCCTGACCAAACGTGCAAGATCCGTCACAAGCGGTGCATTCCCGTAATCATGCGACGGCGTAGAGGTATGTCTGCCGTTTCGATTCATAATTAACTCACTCCTTTTCTATCCACATTATATGGAGTGCGCAAAAACATGGTGCGTGGGAAGCTTGCGGAAATCCCCCGCTAACTCTTGACTTTATGACAGTAATGTGCTATACTGCGTTAGTGTAAGGACATATGCCGTGTGTAAAGCGATCACGACTACGATTTTGGAAAGAATGGAGATATGTGTCATGGAAAGAATTAAAACGCTGGTTACTCGCAACCTATGCGAAAGTGCAAAAAACGGTGGCTGCGGCGAATGCCAGACCTCATGCCAGTCCGCCTGCAAAACTTCCTGCGGTGTTGCCAATCAAAAATGCGAAAATGCTGATAAATAAGCAGTAACGTTCAGCGCCGCCTGCCCGGGCGGCGCTTTTTCCGTGTTTTTTCAATTTCCGATTGTCCAATAAACGGAGGATTTCAATGGTACATCAATATCAACTAAATGGTTATTGTATCGTGCTGGATACCTGTTCCGGTTCCATTCATGCCGTAGACGAGGTGGCTTATGACGTCATTGCGATGTTTCAGACGCATACCCCTGAGGAAATCATACAGACGCTCCTTGCAAAATATGCAAATCATGCTGATGTCACCCGGGATGCACTGGTCAATTGTATACAGGATGTACAGACGCTGCAAAAAGAAAAGAAACTTTTCGTACCTGACACATACGCCCCGATGGCCTCTACCTTCAAAGACCGCACAGGCGATGTTGTAAAGGCGCTGTGCTTACACATATCGCATACCTGTAATCTAAACTGTGCATACTGCTTTGCAAGTCAGGGCAAGTACCACGGGCAACGGGCATTGATGCCGTTCTCCGTGGGGAAGCAAGCACTGGATTATCTCGTTGCACATTCGGCAAACCGCCGAAACCTTGAGGTCGATTTTTTCGGTGGAGAACCTTTGATGAACTGGGAGGTGCTCAAGCAACTTGTCCGATATGCACGCAGCATCGAAAAAGCACACAATAAGAATTTCCGCTTTACACTAACCACCAACGGCATGCTCATTGATGACGATGTAATAGAGTTTGCAAACCGAGAAATGAGTAACGTTGTGCTTTCGCTGGATGGCAGAAAAGAAATCAATGATCGCACCCGTGTAGATTACGCAGGTAACGGGAGTTATGACCGCATTGTTCCGAAATTTCAAAAGTTCGTCGCCGCACGCGGCGGAAAAAACTATTACATACGCGGAACCTTTACACACGCAAACCCCGATTTCACAAAAGACTTGTTACATATGGCTGATCTTGGCTTTACGGAACTCAGCATGGAACCCGTTGTTTGCGCACCGGATGATCCCGCGGCTCTGACGGCTGAGGATCTTGTCACAGTTGAAAAAGAATATGAATTTTTAGCACAAGAAATGCTGCGCCGGGAGAAAATCGGCAAACCGTTCACTTTTTACCACTACATGCTGGACCTCACGGAGGGCCCCTGTATTTACAAGCGAATCTCAGGTTGCGGCTCCGGAACAGAATATATGGCGGTCACGCCTTGGGGAGATCTGTATCCGTGCCATCAGTTTGTAGGAGATACCGCCTATAAGCTCGGCGATGTTTGGAACGGTGTTACCAATCATGCGCTACGCGAATCCTTCCGTGCATGTAATGTGTATTCACGACCGGAATGCGCAAATTGCTGGGCAAAGTTGTATTGTTCCGGCGGATGTGCTGCCAATGCATATCATGCAACCGGTTCCATTCGTGGTATCTACGAGCCCGGCTGTGTGTTGTTTCGAAAACGGATAGAATGCGCTATTATGATGCGCGTTGCACAAGCAATGGAGCAGGAATAAAAATGTCGCAATATAAGAGCAAACATGCCCTGCCAACCCCTGTTTATGATTTTGTTCGAAATTATGCCACTTCCAACACGGTACGGTTGCACATGCCGGGCCATAAGGGGCACACTTTCTTAGGCTGCGAACCGTTGGACATTACGGAAATTACAGGGGCAGACAATTTATTTCAGGCAGAGGGGATTCTCGCGCAAAGTGAAGCCAATGCAACAGCTTTATTTGGAAGCAGGCATACTTTTTTTAGCACAGAGGGTGCAAGTCATTGCATCCGTGCCATGATTGCCCTCGCCCTGCTATACCGCCGGCCAAACTGCCGACGTACGTTGCTTGCCGCAAGAAACGTGCATCGCTCGTTTTTGTCTGCTGCTGCTTTGCTTGATTTTGAAACGGAATGGATTACGCCAAGCGAGCAAGACTTCTCTGTTTGCAGCTGTGACGTTTCAGCGCAAAAGCTTGCGCAAATACTCGATGCTATGTCTGCGCCGCCGGCAGGCGTCTATATCACTTCTCCAGATTATTTGGGGAACCGGCAAGACATCCGCGCCCTGGCAGATGTTTGTCATCGACATAACACCTTACTCCTGGTTGACAATGCGCATGGTGCATATTTGCACTTTCTGCAGCCCGCGCAACATCCTTTGGATCTCGGTGCAGATTTATGCTGCGATTCTGCACATAAAACTCTCTGCGCACTCACCGGCGGAGCCTATCTGCACCTGTCTGCAGCGCTGCCTGACTGTTTTGAATCTGCCGCGCGGGAAATGCTGGCGCTGTTTGGCTCAACAAGCCCTTCATATCTGACACTGGCTTCTTTGGACCGCTGCAACGCCTATCTTTTCAAACAATATCCGCAACGGCTTGCAAAAACAGTAGATGCAATAAAACAACTGCGTGATAAGCTGTATCAAAATGGGCACACCGTCCTGCTCAGCGATCCGTTGCGACTGGTACTGCGCGCCGGGCAAACACAAACGGGATACGGGCTTGCGGCCTTGCTGCGTCGTGCAGAAATCGAATGCGAGTATGCAGACCGGCTATATCTTGTGTGCATGTTGACCCCGGAGAATACCAAATGCGATTTGCGGCGCCTTTCCAATGCTCTCGGCACTGCCATACCATGTCAAACCCCATCTGCTCCCGTTTCAGTACCTTGCGGCAAGAGAGTTTTATCTGCACGTGAAGCATTGCTCGCTCCGCAGCAAACATTGCAAACGCAAAATGCGGTCGGCCGGATTTGCGGTATACCGACGGTCTGTTGCCCGCCTGCCGTTCCCATCGTACTATGCGGTGAGGAAATTACGGCACACGCGGTAGAAGCACTATTATATTACGGCATTCATACGGTGCGTGTTGTACGTTGATACAATGCCCCTCCCCCTCTACCTTCTCTGCCATTCTTGCCCCATACGGTGCATGTATTTGGGCAGTCTTTTCCACATAGCGCAATCATATGTTTCCTTGCAGCACACAAAATGGAATTTGGGGAGAGCTTTGCTCTGATCTACAAACCACATCGGCCCCTTTGCCCTGCAGACAACGCCAGTATACACAGCTGCCAGACTCGTTATACAACAGCGTAAAATCTCCGTTTTGTGGTACCCGATTTCCCAATGCAACCACAGCAGCATACGATAAAATTGTAAAATAGAATGTGACTGATTTTTCAGCGCGACAACACAGCGGGACGCACTGTTTTGCACGGGGATCCAAGAAATTCCGATTGTAAAGCCGCGTTTTGTGCAGATGCATCCCCGGCATCGAAGCTCCGGCGTTGTCTCTGCTATCGAAACACAGCATAAACAGTACCTGCGCGTCAGAAGTCCTGTTCACAGCTGCTGCGTATGCAATGTTTCCGTTTCTCCGGACCGTTAGTGGGAGCGGGAATGACAGCATAGTTTATTTATATTTTGTGGTGTGCGCAGTAAACATGAAAATGATACTTCTGCGGATATTTCTTCTTACATTGATTATTTTCATCATTGTTTTGGGCACAGTCTGATTCCGATTTGTAAATGGAGAAGTTATGAAATCAAAGTATATTTTGAAAAAGGTTGACCTTTGTTCCGAGAACAAGCAAAAGGCAAGTCTAGAATTTGCTATCAGAGAAGGAGATATCATTCTTGATAAATCCGACCGATTGGAAGTACTGCATGCCGCAATGGATTTTACAAAACCAATCACCCGAAAGAAGGTTTCCAATACTCCGTTCAAACAATCAGAAAGACTGTTCCGAATAAAAAATCTGGGCAAAGATTCAGTAGTGGTTGCCATATTGCATCAGGAAACATACTACGAAGGCAAGGACACACTGGTAACAAAAGAGGCTGAAAAACTCGTAACGGTGAAATACGGCGAAAAATTCTCCGTTTACGCAAAAGAGCAAGTTTACGATGCGAATTTCTCAATCACCTATACGTTTATCATTGTAGATGAATCAAAACCGCCGGAGCAGAAAATGACAAACTTCTGCACCGAATGCGGTGAGAAATTGATAAAGGGCGATAAGTTCTGTCGCGCATGCGGTACGCCTGTATTTTAATAAAATACACAGATGCATTCTAACTTGTTAAGGAGATTATGAACATAGTCCACATTACAAGGCAGCGGGGCTAACAATCCCGCCGCCTTGTTTTTCCGTTCCATGTCGTGCTTGTGTGGGCTGCTCCTTGTGGGGGGCCTCCGCGCACCCTTTCGGATTTTCTCTGCTTTTTTACCTTCTCTTTTAGGTTATAGACCAAGGGGGATAGCTTCTGCCGCTCGGCGTTCAGCTTGTCGTGCTCAGCTTTCTATGGCTTTAACTTTGATGCAGCGCATGCAGCTATTCATGCAAATGCAAGCCTTTCCTCCACACTGCGCTACCGTAAAATCTTTTGAAATTGAATTTACATCACATCGGAATCCATCCACTCCCATATCCGGCCAGAAATCAACCATGTGAACAATCACTTGCGTGCAACAGATTGTCCCGGTTTAAATCCGGTTTTTTTGAGTATTGATGCAGATACTATAGCTGGGGTATTTCATCCCACTCTCATGCGCTCCAGCCATAACAAGAGCTCCAACCGTTCGGTTCACGTCCGTCTCCGGATCACCCCAAATATAATATGCGCGGTATAGGGTATCTCAACTTCCCCGACCCTTTTGAAACCATACATGCTCATCTAAGATATAATGCAATCAAAAGCAAACAAGTGCCATGTCATGCGGCGCTTGCAGGAAAGCACGAAAATCTTCCATAGTTCCGTATTACGGTGCAGTTGCGCGATCCTCTGAAATATCATAGGTGTCATTGCCCAGCGCAGAAAAACTTGGAGCAAACCATGCAGGGTTGCTCCTCAAGGCCGCAAGACATGGCACTCTTAGCAGAATTCCAGGAGAATCTCCGATTCCGTTGCCGTCCATATCTTGAAAACTTTTGGGACAAATCTGATACACGATTGCGACTTTTTTCCATTGTTTCACAATTTGCTTCGATTCTGTGCTATTTTTTATACGCTATGTTTCAAGGGAGCATGCTCTTTCAAGGTAGCATACTCTTTTCGAAATGCAGAGCAGAGAATAATCTAACACAACGGCGCATGTGTTAGAAAATTGTTAAAAATGCTCGATAACGCTTTTCAAATAAAACAAAGTGTGGTAGAATACACCGCAGTACACCATATTTCAACGTATATTACTACACATCGATGCATTTTTCTATTTGCATCATTTTTCAGAAAGGTAAGTTTTATCTATGAATCAAACACCAAGCCGCCAACAAAAAAGTGAAATGGCAGATGATGCTGCGTTCCGGCAGGCGGTCGCGCGGAAAAGCGGCAAAAAAATCTGCGCTGCACCGCTCTCCAAGGAAGCCAAAGCAAGGCGAAAGAAAAAACGCATCCTGATCGGCATCGGTATTCCGGCAGGTTGCATCCTGTTGCTTGGGTCTTTATATTTGCTTTTCGTTTATTCTTCTGCTCCGTTTATTACACGGCTGCGTACCGTCTATATTGAAACCGCTATGTCAACCGGGCATCATCACTGGCTGGCAGAAGCATTTATTCCTAAAGATATCATCGATTCGGTTATGCAGGATAAAGAGCAACAAGACAAAGATAATTTGACAGTTATCGGCGGTGAACTGGAATCCCATGTCCCTGACAACACCTCATCCCCTACTACTTCGGAAAAGCCTCGGGAAGACGTTCTCGGGCAGCGCGATCTGCGCGTGGGTGACACTGACTATGCCGGCTATAAGGTTTTGGTCAATGACGTAGAAGAGGGGCTTGTCGTATCAGAAATTACAGGGGCCGGTTATCGTGGTAAGATCATGTTAATTGACGACCCAGCACGTGTGTGGGTTGGCACCATTCCGGACAATTTAAAAGGCATCGAGGGATTGCGTATTAAGGATATGTTGAAATATCACGATGCAGTCGCCGGTATCAACGCCAGTGGTTTTAATGATCCCTTGGAAAACGGTCTTGGCGGCAGCCCTGTTGGCATGTGTTGTTCCAACGGTCAATATTGGGGAAGTTATGTCAACTACTACGGCAGTATTGTATTGACCACTTCCGACAAATTGGTAGTTGGGAAAATCGATATTTGGGATAAATACAATATTCGCGATGGTATACAGTTTGGCCCTGTACTGATTGCAAACGGAGAAACAAAAGTCAGCGGATCTGCGGGCTATGGCATCCATCCGCGTACAGCCATTGGGCAGCGCGAAGACGGTGTCATTGCATTTTTGGTTATCGACGGCAGAAGTGCCATTTCGGTTGGCTGTACTGTTGGGGAACTTGCAGTAATCTTGCAGAAATACAACATTGTTAACGCAGCTTGCTGTGATGGTGGTGCCTCCAGCCTGATTGCCTACAATGGCGAGATCATTACCAACAATTCCTCATACAACCCTTCCTACGGCCGCCTGTTACCCAACGCGTTTCTTGTCAAGCATAAAGCGGCTTCCTAAAAACTGTCCGCCCCCTGTGTACAGGTTTCCAAAGTAACCGTACACAGGGGGCTTTTCACACGATACAGGGATCAGTCCTATTCTTATTGCAAAATTGTATGCCCCTGTAAACAATGAAATGATTGCCGTTTCCCCCACAACCACTGCAAACACGGCCTGTAATCTACCATTATCATGAAATAACTTTCAAAAAAAAGCGCAAATAAATAGACATCTGTATCGTTTCGTGGTATAATAAAGTATTCAAACAGCAAAAAGGAGATCCATATGGACTTTGAACTATTGGCAGAGCGTTTGTTTCCTCATATTTCCATAACACCGGAGGAATTTGAGGCATCTCTCCCAAGGCGTATTCTCCCGCCCGAAGCAAAAGTGACACGTTTTGCACCCAGTCCGACCGGTTTTGTGCATTTTGGCGGACTTTTTCCGGCGGTGGTTAGTGAACGTCTTGCACACCAGTCAGGTGGAATTTTTTATTTGCGCATCGAAGACACGGACGCAAAGCGCGAGGTACTCGGTGCCGCACAAGGGCTAATTGAAACATTAGCTCGTTATGAAATCCGTTTTGATGAAGGAGCAGTTATCGATACAAACGGTACCATCTGCGATTGTGGAGCATACGGTCCCTATCGGCAAAGCCAACGTGCAGACATCTACGCAATTTACGCCAAAGACCTGGTACGTCAAGGAAAGGCGTATCCTTGCTTTTCTACAGAACAGGAGTTACAGCAAGCTCTTTCCGTGGACATCAAAAGCCAAAGAGCAGAAACGGATTGGACCAAACAAACCGAACAACAGCATGCTGCCCAAGAAAAAATGCGCGCAATTACAACAGAAGAGGCATTACGGCATTTGGAAGCAAAAGATCCATTTGTTTTGCGAATTTGGGCGGACGGGCAAGCAGACAGAAAAATTGTATTTCAGGATTTGGTACGCGGAAGGCTGGAAATTCCAGAAAATGAAACGGACTTTATCCTTTTGAAATCCAACGGAATTCCGACCTACCATTTTGCACATGCGGTAGACGATCACCTTATGGGAACTACGCACGTAGTACGTGGTGAAGAGTGGCTTCCCAGCATTGCCATGCATCTTCAATTATTCCGTTATCTTGGATTTCGTGCGCCGAAGTATCTGCATATTGCACAGCTCATGCGACGTGGAGAAGACGGTAGCAAGAAAAAGCTCTCCAAGCGTGATATGGGAGCTAATTTAAATGATTACGATCGTATGGGCTATGCACCAGAATGTGTACTGGAATATGTTATGACTCTTCTTAACTCAAACTTTGAAGAATGGCATACACAGAATCCGGAAAAGAAAGTTTCAGATTTTCCATTCAGTATCAAAAAAATGAGTCCCTCCGGCTGTTTATTTGACTTTGAAAAGCTCAATGATGTTTCACGTAACGTCATCAGTCGTATGACTGCTGATGCGGTCTATGCACGTGCTGTAGATTGGGCAGACCGATATGATACGACCTTTGCAAAGCTACTACGGCAGGATGCGGCATACGCTAAAGAAATTCTCTCCATCGGGCGCGGTGGAAAAAAGCCGCGAAAAGATTATGCGGTTTTTGCCGAACTGAAAAATTATATGCAATTTTTCTATGATGAACTGTTTGATGCTGCAGCAGATGAACCGTATGAGGCACAATTTGACCGCGCGGAAATTCGCCGGGCTTTGCAGCAATATGTAAATACCTATGACCCGCAAGATGACATGCAAAGCTGGTTTGAGAAAATCAAACAAATTGCCACCAATCTGGGCTATGCTGCTGACATGAAAGCCTATCGTGAAAATCCCCAAAACTACCGCGGCAGCGTGGCAGATATCAGTATGTTTATTCGTGTGGCGGTCACCGGTCGTCACAACGCTCCCGATCTCTATACAGTTGTGCATATTCTCGGAACGCAACGCACCATGCAACGCATTGCAGATAAAATTCAAACACTGTAACAGAAAGGATGTCTTTATGAACGACGAAACGAAAGCAACGGGTGAATTGCCCTCCAATTTCATCTTTGACATCATCGATCAGGATCTTGCACGGGGGGAAGTTGAAAAAATACACACACGCTTTCCGCCGGAGCCAAACGGATATCTCCATATCGGCAGCGCCAAAGCAATTTGGATCAACGTCACTGCTGCCAAAAAATACGGTGGACAGTTTAATTTGCGCTATGATGACACAAATCCCCTGAAAGAAAGCGACGAATACGTGCGCTCCATTTACGAAGACTTGTGCTGGCTAGGTGCAAAGCCAAACGGCGGTGTTTTTTACGGTTCGGATTATTTTGAAAAATGCTATGAGTTTGCCGTTAAACTTATTCGTGACGGAAAAGCCTATGTATGCGATCTTTCCCGCGAAGATCTGACACAATATCGCGGCGATGCGGGTAACTATAACGATAAGGGAACAGTTTCTCCTTACCGCGACCGCTCAGTTACGGAAAATCTCACTTTGTTTGAGCGTATGAAAAACGGTGAATTTCCCGATGGAGCAAGAACTCTCAGAGCTCGCATCGATCCGGATTCCGATAATCCGTATTTGCGCGATCCTGTAATCTTTCGGATACGACACATGCACCATCATAGACAGGGAGATAAATTTTGCATTTACCCGATGTACGATTTTGCTCATCCGCTGCAGGACGCTTTGGAAGGCATCACACATTCTCTCTGTTCCTCTGAATTTCGGAATCATCGGCCACTCTATGATTGGGTCATCGAAAACTGCGGTCCTTTCTCACCTCGGCCAAAACAGCGTGAATTTGGACGAATGAATGTAACATATACCGTCATGAGCAAGCGATTTCTGCGTTTTCTGGTAGAACAAGGCGTGGTAGACGGCTGGGACGACCCCCGTATGCCAACACTTTCCGGGTTGCGCCGAAGAGGTTATACACCACACTCCATCTTTGATTTTGTAAAGCGAGCCGGTGTTGCCAAAGCAGATGCCACTGCAGACGTTGAGCTGTTAGAGCATTGTTTACGTGAAGAATTGAATGAAAACGCGCAACGCCGGGTCTGCATTACTGAGCCGCTAAGAGTTACCATTACCAACTATCCCGTCGGCCGTACAGAAACCTTTCGCCTGCCAAATCATCCTGCAAAACCGGAGTTGGGCAGCCGGGAAATGCCTTTCTCCAAAGATCTCTATATTGAACGGAGTGACTTTGCGGAACTTCCACCGCCGAAATTTTTCCGTATGCGTCCCGGCGCAGAAGTCCGCCTGATGGGAGCTTATATTGTCCGTTGCGATGCCGTTGTTAAAAACGATGCCGGCAAAGTCACACAGCTGCTTTGCACCGCCGATTTGGAAAGTGGCTGCGGAAATCCTGTTGATGGCAGAAAGGTCAAGGGAACCATTCATTGGATTGCCGCAAACCATTGTGAAGATATTACCTTGGCGATGTATGAGCGCCTCTTCACCATCCCGGATATCGCTGCTTACACAACAGCGGAACACGACGTTTCAGAGATTCTCGATTTCGTTAATCCTGACTCAGTTCGATTCTTATACGGCGCAAAGGCTGAGCCATCAGTGTTGGATTCTGCACCAGGTACAGCATTTCAGTTTGTTCGCATGGGGTATTTCACAAAGGACAGCAAGCATCCTGACGTTTTCAATCGGATTGTAACACTCAAAGACAGTTATAAAGCAAAATAAATTTGCCAAAAACGGGATTTTCAATTCCCAATCCCTGCAGAAAGGAATTATTCGCGCAAGCGGAAAAAAAGAACGATGAGCCAGCAGAAACCATTCGGTATTGATACGATTTCCGTGCAATGTGGTTACACACCGAGAAATGGAGAGCCACGGGTTCTTCCAATCATACAATCAACAACTTTTCGGTATGACAATGCTGAAGAAATGGCAAAAAATTTCGACTTGGAGGCGGACGGATACTTTTATACACGTCTGTCTAACCCGACTTCAGATGCCGTTGCTGCAAAAATTGCCGCGCTGGAGGATGGTGCAGGATGTGTTTTAACATCGTCCGGCCAAGCCGCCAACTTTTTTGCACTATTCAATATTGCCAACGCCAATGACCACGTTGTCGCCTCCGCTGCAATCTACGGAGGTACCTTCAATCTTCTCTCTGTGACTATGCAAAAAATGGGAATTGAAACCACATTTGTGCCACCTGATGCTTCTTATGACACATTAATGGCAGCTGTACGACCCAATACAAAGGCATTTTTTGGTGAATCACTGTCCAATCCATCTCTTTCCGTTTTAGACATTGAAACATTTGCAAAAGCTGCCCACACTGCCGGCGTTCCATTGATTGTGGATAACACATTTCCAACCCCAATAAACTGTCATCCGTTCGCATTTGGCGCCGATATTGTCACACACTCAACAACCAAATACATGGACGGGCATGCAACCTCTGTCGGAGGTGCCATTGTTGACGGCGGCCATTTTGACTGGAACGCCCACGCCGACCGTTTTCCGCAGCTCTGCCAGCCAGACGAATCTTATCACGGGCTAATTTACACAGAAAAATTCGGCAACCTTGCATATCTGGCCAAAATCAAAGCACAATTGATGCGGGATTTAGGAGCGGTCCCTGCTCCGATGAATAGCTTTTTGCTGAATGTGGGGCTCGAAACTCTCCCGCTTCGCATGCAAAAGCATTGTGAGAATGCCATGCGCATTGCAGAATATTTGCGCGCACATGAAAAAGTTTCTTGGGTTCGTTATCCCGGGTTAACCGAAGATTCCCAACACACTTTGGCGGAAAAATATCTTCCAAACGGAAGCTGCGGCGTTATTTCCTTTGGCATGCGCGGTGGCAGAGAGGCAGCAACCGTATTGATGGATCACTTGCATCTCGCCGCCATCGTTACGCACGTCGCGGATGCACGCACTTGTATTCTTCATCCTGCCAGCACAACCCACCGGCAGCTTACGGATGAGCAGCTGCTTAGTTGCGGTGTTTTACCGGAACAACTCAGAATTTCGGTCGGTCTGGAGGATTATCAGGATCTGATTGCCGATTTGTCGCAGGCGTTGGATGCAGTTTAGCAATTACATCCCGCACAAAAGCTCCGTTCATCAGCAAAGCACGTTTGACTTTTCTTCAGCAAAATGAATGATGCCCTCCCCATCTTGTTATTTATAATTTCTTTTACCCATGGCATAATCCCCGGATTGTTGGGTGCAGCTAAACATGTCCATTAAAAACGGGCAATAAAAAGAATACCCTCCTATGGTAGAACAAAGGTGCTACGATAGGAGGAATTTTCATGCCAAGAAGGTGTCAACATATCCGAGAATACGAATGAAATGATAAAGTGAGTGAAACAGGACCTCACCTGCAAACAATCGGAGAGAAATTCAGATTGGCCGCAGAACCAATATATAGCTTTACGAAGAGATACCATTGAATGGAATATAAGCTCTCTGTCGGAACAGGGTTAAAACGTCAATGTCTGCCCGTTGCCAGGGAAGCGGATAAAGCCTCTGCACGGAAATATATCCTTGCGCGTAAAGATGCAAAAGGCAA
>JAXDZV010000041.1:0-5541 GCA_034086705.1 Eubacteriales bacterium
ATGCCTTTGTCTCCATACGCCGATTTCAACTTGTTCTTCATCGGGCAAGGTTAGATTGGGAATGAGATAACCGTTTTCCTCACGATAAGTGCCACCCATTTGTTCAAATAATGATTTCATTGCAGTTTCCTCCAAATATAATTTTTTGAATTTTCTGCAATACACTGTACCGATTGTCTTTACCACTTGTTTTCAAAACCTTCGTTACGGCACCTCATCATTGAGCGCCCGCCTTTATGTTTGCACAAAACCGGCGAATATTGATTTTTCAGATACTTCGATTTTGGGGAGGATTCTTAGCACTTTCAGCTTTTTAAACGATAGCCTCCGGCGACTGGAAGCGTCATTGCTGTTTCAAATTGCTGCTCAATCAGATACAATAATGCTTTAGTGATATCTTCGTCGCGGATGGAACGGCCCATAGGGGTTAATTCCTGCAAAGATGGATAGATCGCATTGACCTTGATGCCGTAATCCAGATATTTTCGTGCTGCCGGTATCAAATTGTCTGTAGGCGCGCCAATTTTTATGATGTCCGACCATTGCTGCTTTGAAATTTCATGTTGCAACCCCATAGGGCGAGCAGCGCATGTAGTGAGAAGCCGGAAGAGCTGTGTGCTGCGCTCGCGGCATTTTTCCAAGTCTTGCTCCTTGTCCTGTGTGGCGCATTGTACAACAAGATCTAACCCTCCGTATTGCAAGACTATTTCGTCAATGTGTTCGCGCAGCGCTTTTTCTTCTGCGCAGTCTATGCATGAGAACACGATGGTGGCCTCTGGGCGAATCTTTTTGAGATAAGACAGCAACCGTTCTCCTTCTTTTTGGTTGCGATCCGCCAGTGTTACAACTGAGCCGCCGCGAACTAGAGCTGCTGCAATGGCGCGTCCGAGTGGGGCACAGGCATCGGCCACCAGTGCGATTTTTCCGTGAATTAGCGTTTTTGCACCGCTTGTACCGATTAAGTTTGCACGATAACTTTCCGCTTCCCAGTGGGCAATAAACCGAATTAAATCTTCTTCCATATGCTTTGGTCCGCCGAAGGAAGAAGCATAGACGGAGATGGCGACGGCGTCTGTTTCAATGGCTGCCGCAGTGTCAACCTCTTTCTGCGAGAACCCGCAGGTAAACATGCCGATACCCTGCACGAAGACCACTACGGGTGGATATCCGTTTTGCTGCACAAAAGAACGAAAAGTATCCTGCAATATCGCTATTTGTTCCTTCTCTGCAGAACGATAGGGGACGTACAGCGGGCGCGTTTTGCAATAAACAATTTGATCTGGTGTGAACGGCATGGATAACGGCGCAAAAGACTTCTCGTCGGCGCAGATATGCAACAATTCCCGGTTTGCTGTGAAACGAACCTTGGCATTTTGCCCGCCATATAGCATACGCAGCGCAGGAGCAATCAAAGTTGTATGTGTAACGTCAATAGGAACAGGAGAAAAATCCGGCAATTGCTGAATCAGACCGCGAAGTTTCGCAAAAACATGTTGTACAAGCGTGTCCAACTCATCTTTGGTGTTTGCTGCAAAAAAAATGCCGTGATTCTCTAAAAATAAAAGCTTGGGATAGCGCGCATATCGGTTGATATAACGGTCAATCAGCTTGCGGCACAAAACTGCAAGCGTGTATCCGGGGCGCGTAGAAGGAACCCACACTGCTTCGTGAAATAAAAGCCGCATCACCCGCTCTCCGTTTTGGCCGCAGCACAAACCGTTTATTACGGCGGGGTGTACATGCAGCACATATGGCTGAGAAAACAAGTGGTGTAGTAAGGTTTCGACACTAGGACGTTTATCCTCTTCTCCCGGCAGGCGAGCGTTGAGCATGTCACGTAGCACTTCCGCTTCGCGCAGCGCTTCATTTTCTGAATATTTTGTATTCCACATGTGTGTCAAAGACGGTCGGCTCATTTTTACAAACTGTTCGGCTGTAATATCAGCCAGAGAAACACCGGAGGATTTGATATACAGGATATCACCGTCTTTGAACGAAGTGTTTCCTCCACCAGCGAGGACAAAACGCGGGTCGCTGCCATATTGGTGTGATATTTCAAGAAGTGTGTTCAATCCCATCCGAGCTGTTCCTCCTGTTTTCTGGCGCTGTGTGGTTGCTGCGGCGAAAGATAGCATGTAGCCTGTTTGAAAGGGAGTGCTGCAGTGCATATACTTCGCGGTTGTCACATGGTTCAACAGCGCAAACCAAATCGTTTTGTATTTGAATGTGGTATTGCATCCCTTCCTGCGCCTGTGGAAAAAGTGCGTCAGGGGCAACATATACTTTTTCTTGCTGTGTGACAAACACCAGGCAGCCTTCTTCTTTGCGGTCCAATATTGCAAGTGTTTGCATGTCGATTCTCCATTTCTTGCGGTGGGGTTATTGTATCACACCCCCTACAACACTGTCAAGCAAGTGTGTCAGTGTTTTTGCATGACAAAAGATAAAGTAGTAAGGGCTGTAAATTGCAAAAAATTCAAAAAAACGCAAAAAATGATTGACATTCAACAAACTGTCATGTATAATGAGAACGTATATCGGGTTTGATATGCAAGTCTTTTGATGCGGAGGGAGGGAGAGCAAGTGGCAGAGGTTAGAGTAAAAGAGAACGAATCTCTTGACAGCGCGCTTCGCAGATTCAAAAGACAGTGCGCAAGATCCGGCGTTTTAACGGAACTCCGCAAGCGGGAGCATTATGAAAAACCCAGCGTGAAACGTAAAAAGAAGTCTGAAGCAGCGAGAAAGCGCAAGTATAAAGGCTGAGCACATGTCGTTTTGAAATGGACAGTTGAAAAGCACGCGGCCGCCCCGTTTTGGGGCGGTCTTTCCTTTTTGCTTTTGCCGACACTCCGGCAGTCAAAAATGTATATCCTATATTAGCGGCATATGTTGGTTTACAAATACGGTGGCAAACCAAAGAAACAGGACCGCCGCAGTGCGACAGTCCTGATTCATATTGTTCTGTTTGTTATGCACCGAGCGCATTGAGCTTCAGCGTAAACTGGCTCTTTTTTCTTGCGGCTGCATTCTTATGAATGATGCCTTTGCTTGCCGCAATGTCGATCATTTTGACGGCGTCATGATATGCGGCGCACGCCTGTGCTTTGTCACCGGCAGCAAGTGCAGCGTCATATTTTTTGACGGTTGTCTTAAGAGCCGACTTAAACATTTGATTGTGAAGAGCTTTGGTTTTGTTGACAAGAACGCGCTTTTTTGCAGATTTAATGTTTGGCAAACCGATTCACCTCCTTTGCAGTCTGTGTGTTTGCTGAAAAAGGCAAACATCATCTCATACATACTCTAAAATCTTACCACATGTATGAAAAAAATGCAAGCCTTTTTTTGAATTCTGCATATGTTTCTGGAAAATAAAATGGATCAGCTTGCCTTTTTCGTCAAAAATATGAGTAATATGCACAAAAATATTAAATATTTTGTTAAAATCTCTTGACAAAATTGAAAAGTTAGCCTATAATACTCTCACATACGTGATCGTTCACGGAAAATCGGGGAGCAAAGATGGCACAAGGTGAGCGTATCTGGGGCTCTTTTTCATCGGAGGAGTGGGCAGCTAACCAAGCTGTGGATTGGGTTGCTTCTGTGAAAAACGGCGATGCGGAGGCGTTTGAAGCGTTGTTTGTTGCGTATATGCCACTGTTGCGCCATATGGTTTGTTCTTTTCAAGATTCATTTGCTGCGACTGCGTTTTCGCAGGAAGATCTGTTGCAGGAGGCCGCTTTTTGCCTGTATCAGGCTGCGTTGCGTTTTTGCCAGCACAGCGGTGTGACTTTTGGCGCTTTTGCAAAGCGCTGTATTTATAACCGCTTTGTCAGTCTGCTCCGTCGTACCAAAAGAGATATTTCTTCGATTGGTTTGGAGGCGCTGGATCAGGTTTCCGCAGATCCGGCGGCTGCGTGTTTTTATGGGGAGCAGTTGGAAGCACGCATTTGTATGACAGATTGCATGTCGTCTTTAGAGACGAAAGTGTTGCGGTACTATCTGCGCGGGTACAGTTATGCTGAAATTGCGCGTCTGCTGGGGAAAAATGAAAAAGCAGTGGATAATGCGATGGCCCGTGTGCGTAGAAAACTTCGGTCTGAAGCTGTTACAGACAGGGAATAAGCCGCGAGAATGTGTCCGCTGTGGTAATGTATGTAAATATGTCTCGGTAGCTTAAAAAGAGCGTTGCGATCAAAGGTGTCGGTCTGAATCCGTCTCGGGGCAAAATTTTTTCAACCAACTAAAGCGAGGTAAAAAACATGTACGAGGACAAAACATTAGTTTGCAAGGAATGCGGTTCTGAATTTGTTTTCACCGCCGGTGAGCAGGAATTCTACGCAGAGAGAGGCTTCCAAAATGAGCCGCAGAGATGCAAAGCATGCCGTGATGCAAGAAAGAATGCTACCAGACCTGCAAGAGAGCTTTTCACAACAACATGTGCAAAGTGCGGAAAAGAGGCAAAGGTTCCGTTTCAGCCCTCCAACGACAGACCGGTGTATTGCAGCGAATGCTATGCACAGATGAAGCAGGAAGGCTGAGCTTGTATTTGAATCCAATCAAAGCGGTTAGTCAACCGTTCAAGCAAGGGAGGGCGCCTGTGCGCCCTCTTTGATTGTTATAGGGTGAGATGATGCAGGCCCGATGAAAATGCAAGCAGCAAGGAGAAAAACAGTGGCATTATTCCAAAAGAAGAAGGAACGCGCCGTTGCCTTTGTGGACTTCGAATACATGCAAATTTCATTTCGGAAAAAATTTTTGCTTAACCCGCCGCTGAAAGAATGGTATGCGGATATCTCAGAACGTTTTACCATTGACGATGTGTTCTTTTTTGCAGACTTTTCCAATCCGGCTATGAAATATAATATCCCGCAAATTCGCCGCATTACCAACAATGTTATAGATACGCAAAATACTTCGCTTCGCCGAAAAAAAGATTTTACGGATTTTTTTATTTTAGACGCGATTTATCGCACCGCGTTTGACAAAAACAGTGCCAAAAACATTATTCTATTTTCGGGCGACGGACATTTCAGCGCGGCGGTTCGTTTTTTAAGGGAAAAATGTGCCAAACGAGTGATAGTATATGGCATTGAAAACACTGTCAGCGGTCAACTTAAAAGCTGTGCAACGGAGCTGATTTCTTTTCCGAGCTATGCTGTTCTTAAGCGATTATATTATCCGGTCGTTGCGAAGACAATGCAAGAACAGCTTACGCAGACAAACAATTTTTTGACCTTTATGAATGTTTTAAAAACGGCTTGTTCACAAACGAATGTCAATCAGACATATTTGTACGATGCCATGCGTCAAATGATGGACGAAGGCTATATTTCCGAAGGCGAGCAGTGGATCAATTCTCGTAAAAGAATTCGCGTGCTTTCTCCAGATTTTGACAAGATGAAGGCTGATGGGATTCTTTGAGCGATTCTGTACAGAAAAGCATCCAAACGTATTTATACGGTCTTTTGCCATAGGGGTATTATTACATACGGTATGATTTTTGTAAGATTAAAATAAATAAAAAAGGTTCGATTTTTGCCG
>JAXDZV010000005.1:0-21300 GCA_034086705.1 Eubacteriales bacterium
CTGCCGCACAGGTACAAAGTCTTGTGCAGCAACTGCATATTCGGGATGCTATCGCTTTTCAGGAAGAGTCGACCGATGCCAACAATCATTTTGTACAGCTTGTGATCAATGGTCGTGCGCGCGAGATGAATGGAATGGGCAGCGGATTAAACCCTCGTACCGCGATTGGCCAGCGCGAAGACGGCACATTGTTGCTGTTGGTTACAGACGGCCGTGGTCGCAACGGACATTTGGGGGCATCTGCGGCTGACTTGATTGACATTATGCTGGAATACGGCGCGGTAAATGCTGCAAATTTGGATGGTGGTTCTTCCTCCTGTATGTATTACGACGGGGCATATTTAATGGATAGTGTCACATTTTATTATACCAATTCGTCTTGGCGTATGCCGACTGCATTTGTAATCCACTAATGTCTGGCATGCAGCCGAAAATGTAAAAAAATTATGAATCTGCAGAGAAGCACTTGCTTTTTTGTAAAAAAGAAGATAAAATCAATAAGTATGCTGTATGCATGCAAGAAAACCACACACACGGCGAGAGCTGCGGGACGCGGTGCCGTATACTCTTGCGGTTTCCCGAAGATAAACGTCGTGGTGGAATAACCCAAAGGAGGACATATTTATGTCTATTATCACAATCAAGCAATTGCTTGAAGCCGGTGTCCATTTTGGGCATCACACAAGAAGATGGAACCCCAAGATGGCGGAGTACATTTTCACAGAACGTAACGGTATCTATATTATCGACTTGCAGAAAACCGTTAAAAAATTTGAGGAAGCTTATATGTTTGTACGTGAGCTTTCCACAAATGGCGGTACTTTGCTGTTCGTTGGTACCAAAAAGCAAGCGGCCGATGCAATCTGTGAAGAGGCGCAAAGATGCGGTATGTACTATGTGAATGCCAGATGGCCGGGCGGTATGCTTACAAACTATAAGACTATCAAAAAGTCCATTGCACGTTTGCAGAGTCTTGAGAAGATGAGAGACGATGGAACGTTTGATTTGCTTCCCAAGAAGGAAGCAGCGGCGCTTTCCAAAGAGATTGCAGATTTGGAGCGTAATTACGGCGGGATTAAGACGATGCCCGGGCTACCGGACGCTGTCTTTATTGTGGACCCGAAGAAAGAGCGCAACGCCGTGCTTGAAGCAAAGAAGCTTGGTATTCCCGTTGTGGCAATTGTGGATACAAACTGTGACCCCGACGATGCCGATTATATAATCCCCGGTAATGATGATGCGATCCGTGCGATCAAACTGATATCGTCCGTGCTTGCAGATGCTGTGTTGGAAGGTAAGCAGGGGGAGCAGCTGCAGGAAGCTGAAGCTGTGCAGGAAGAGGCACCGCAAGAGGATGTTTCCCAAGCGGATGCTGAGTAAACAAACGGGCTCCCAAATCTAAATACGGAGGATCTAACCATGGCAAATATAACTGCAAAAGATGTTGCTGCGCTGCGTGCAAAAACAGGATGCGGCATGATGGAGTGTAAGAAAGCACTGGTAGAGGCTGAAGGCAATATGGACGAGGCCGTTAAAGTTCTGCGTGAACGCGGGCTGGCCGTTGCTGCCAAAAAAGCAGATCGCATCGCGGCGGAAGGTATCGTAGATATTCTGGTTCAGGGTGATACGGCTGCGATTATTGAGGTAAACAGCGAAACAGACTTTGTTGGGAAGAATGAGGCTTTTCGCGCGTTTGTTGCCGGCATTTTGCGCACCATTTTGCGCGATGAGCCGAAAGATTTGGCTGCTCTGCAGGCGTGCAAATTTGATGATACAAACGATACAGTAGAAGCTAAGATGAAGGATATGATTTTTACCATCGGTGAAAATATGAGTATCCGTCGGTTTGATATTGTGCGCGGGGAACTGAGCACTTATATTCATGGCAAAGGCTCTATTGGTGTTATTGTTGCTTTTGATGCAGATGAGGCAGCTAAGAAGGCAGAAGGCTTTGCGGAGATGAAGAAGAATGTGGCACTGCATGTCGCAGCAGTTTCGGCTGTACCGTATTTATCCCGCGAAAGCGTGCCTGCTTCTGTGGTTTCCGAGGAGATGGAAATTCTCAAAGCGCAGATGGCGAATGACCCGAAATTTGCCAACAAGCCGGCGGCTGCGATTGAAAAAATTGTTCAGGGGAAGCTTGGCAAATTCTATGAAACAAATTGCCTGCTCGAGCAAGAATATGTTAAAGCGGAGAACAAGGAAAACGTTGCGCAATATATCGCAAACGCATCCAAAGAGTTCGGTGGCAGCATTTCTATTCGTTCCTTTATACGTTATGAAAAGGGCGAAGGACTTCAAAAGAGAGAAGAAGATTTCGCTGCAGAGATTGAAAAAATGGTTAAAGGCTGAGCGAATCATTGCATTCGGCACGACCATATACAAAACGGGAAAAGCTTTTGCGCTTTTCCCGTTTTTTTGCCGAGAAGTTTTTCTATGAAAAGGCAGGTAAAAAACCATGGAATCTGTTGCCTTTTAAGAAAAAATATGATATAATCAATCCGTGTGTTTTTCAGCTGTGAAAAACCGTTTGATTTAGAGCGTTTTATTTTCTGTTTCAAGTTTTCAGCCCCGGAATTTAGGGTTGTATCAGGCTGCCACGCTTTGAATATTTGTTTACAGTAGAAGAGGAAGAGCTTTGAAAGAGAACATTCAAAAACTGAAAAACGTATATCGCAAGTATGGTTTTCGCGGCTTTTTGCACAAGTTGCATGCATACATAAAAGCGAATGTTTTTGATCGCATCAGTTTTGCGGTTTTATTCCGGTCTGGCTATTACCGTAAAAAGATTCGTCGTATGCTCGCTTTGGAGTATGACAGAATTGTACTGTGGCGCTCAAGCTTCGGACATAATGTACCATTATATCAACGTCCTCAGCATATTGCGGACAATTTAGCGCAGCAGGGATGTCTTGTTATCTATGAGGTAACGACGATGACAGATCGTGTTAAGACACTTAAACGACACAGCAATTTTTTGTATTTGTTTAATTTTAACAACACATTACTGCATTTTCTTTTAATGCGGGAACTGGAGAAAATTCAAAAGCCCAAATATATTCAATTATATTCAACGGACTGGAAACTTTCCGTGGCAGATATTAAACGGTATATGGATGCCGGTTTTGGGTTTATATACGAATACATTGACCACATCAGTCCGGTGTTGGCCGGTACGGAGCAGTTGCCGAAGAACATTGAGGAAAAGTATAGATTTGTGATGTCTGAGCCGAATGTGTATGTGGTTGTAACGGCGGATCTTTTATGGAATGATGTTGTCAAGCATCGCGGCACGCATCGGCTTGCTTTTTCCTCCAACGGCGTCGATTATCCTTTTATCAGACAAGTTGATTCTAATTATGTATTTGAGCCGGAATTTTTGGAAATTTGTGCGCGCGGAAAACCGATTGTTTGTTATTATGGCGCGCTTGCTTCTTGGTTCGATTATGATTTGGTGAAGAAAATTGCCGCCACAGGCAAATACAGTGTTGTGCTGTTTGGTATCAAATATGATGAATCGTACGATAAAAACATGCACGGGGAACCCGATATTTATTTTATGGGGCCGCGTGATTATCGCGTGTTGAAAAATTATGCAAATCGGGCGGATGTTTTGGTAATACCTTTTTTGATCAATGATATCACAAAATCCACTTCTCCTGTCAAGATATTTGAGTATATGGCATTGCATAAGCCGATTGTCACTACGGATATGCTTGAATGCAGAAAATATTCTTCTGTTTTGATCGGCGTAGATCATGACGATTTTCTGCAACAACTGGAGCATGCGCTGGAACTGCGCGAGGATGCGGCATATCTTGCGCTACTTGACAGGCAAGCGCGCGAAAATGAGTGGTCTGAAAAAACGAAGGCTATTCTTGATATGTTGCGTGCAGAGGAGACCGCTTCCTCACTTTTAGATTGATAAACAACGGGCATTGGAGTGGTACGGATGATGCTGCTGCTTGCTTTGTCTTCTTTATTTTTGAATGCTTTGTATGTCGAAAAGATCATTTTTCGGAGGTCTTGTTTGCATGCTGTCTAAAACTATGGCAAATATTAAAAAGTATCGGTTTTTACTTGCGCAGCTAATCAGCCGCGACTTCAAAGTTAAATATAAGCGTTCCGTGCTCGGTGTTTTGTGGAGTTTGCTATATCCTGTTCTAATGACACTTGTAATGTCATTGGTGTATAAGAATGTATTTAAGCTTGGCAGAATGACAGCCGGGGTTGACTATACGACATATCTGATGATCGGTTTAACTTTTTTTAACTATTACAGCGAAGCCTCTAATTTGGCGATGAGCAGTGTTGTCGCCAATTTCAGCTTGATTAATAAAGTATATATGCCCAAATATATCTTCCCTCTGTCAAAGGTTCTTTTCTCTGGCATTAATTTTTTGCTGACTTTAATTCCTTTATATGCAGTAATTTTGATTTCCGGTACCGGGGTAAACTGGTTCCACTTACTTTTACCTTATTCTTATGTTTGTCTGTTGGTTTTTACACTGGGGATGGGCTTTTTACTTTCCACTGTTGCAGTATTTTTACGCGATATGTTTTATATTTACGGCATCGTGATTACGATTTGGACATATTTAACGCCGATTATGTATGATATCAGTATTTTGGACTTGGGTGTTTTTTCAATCATTTTGAAATGCAATCCGCTGTATCAGTATATTAACTTTGCAAGAACCATTATTCTCTTTCATCATTGTCCGACGCCGTTTCAGTTTTTTGCTTGCTTTATTTCGGCAGTCTTGATACTGCTCTTAGGCGTATTTGTATTTCGCAAGAACCAGGACAAGTTTATTTACTATATCTAAGCTGAGGCAAAGCCATGAGTGATACTATTATTAAAGTAGAGCATGTATCAATGCAGTTTAATCTTGGCATTGATAAGGGATTTTCTCTTAAGCAGTTTTTTGTTGATTCACTTTCCGGAAAGGCTTTTAAAAAGAAAAAGGCAAAGCAAGATAATCTTTTTTGGGCGCTGTCTGATGTGAATTTTGAAATTTCTCGCGGCGAAGTGGTGGGGCTTATCGGTAGTAATGGTGCTGGAAAGTCTACCATGCTAAAGGTTGTGGCCGGCGTTTTGAAGCCGACGAGAGGAAAAATTTCCGTCTATGGAAATATATGTCCCATGATTGAGCTTGGGGCCGGCTTTGATGTGGACCTTACGGCGCGAGAAAATATTTTTTTGAACGGCGCTGTTATGGGGTATTCGAAAGAGTTTATCCAAAGTAAGTTTGATGAGATTGTAGCATTTTCGGAGTTACAGGATTTTCTGGAAGTACCGGTACGTAATTTTTCTTCCGGTATGGTTGCCCGTTTGGCCTTTTCCATCGCTACGATTGTGGATCCGGATATTCTGATTGTTGATGAAATTCTGTCGGTAGGGGATGTTGCGTTTCAAGCAAAGAGTGAGGCGAAAATGCTCAGTATGATTCGCGGCGGCACAACGGTTTTGTACGTTTCACATTCATTAGACTCTATCAAAAAATTGTGTGATCGTGTGATTTGGTTAGATCACGGAAAGGTTAAGCGCATAGGTGGCACAGAGGTCTGTGCGGAATACTATGATTTTATCAAGCAGTAGTGCCGACCGCATTGTAGGAAACGAACCCGCTACAGTTTATCGCTATAAAGGAGAATTTGCGCATGAAATTGCTCAAAAAGAAACCGATTAAATTCAAAAACAAAAATATAAAATTAGTGTATAATCGCTCAGAGTCTTTGCTCAAGGTTACGAATTCTACCAATACGCACGGGTTTCTCGTTTTTCCGTGTATTCTCAATCAGAAGCATGGCAAGAGCCTTTCGATCGATTTTTACGGTGAGCTGCTAAGCGGAAGCGGTGCTGTTTTTCAGCTGCTTGATTTCAAACGCAATATTCTCCTTGAAATTCCGCTGAACTCCTCTTCTACATACACATTGCAGGTAAAAAGATGTATTTGTTGTATCAAAATCAGCAAGCATACTGAGATTGTGATTCGAACGGCAGATCTTACTCCGCAGGAAAGTACCACAGAGCTGCTCGCATTCGACCATATTATAAACAGCAAAAATGACATGTTGATTATTACGCCGAGCTATCCGACTGAGGAAAATAAATACTTTGGTGGATTTGTGCATTCCAGGGTCAAGGCATATAAGGAAGATGGAATTCAATTTGATTTGGTTTGCGCCTTTCAGTATCCCAACACTTGCAAATATACTTTTGAGGGCATAGATGTTTTGCGGACGAATTTTTGGGGTCTGCGGCAAATTCTCATGCATAAGAAGTATAAAACGATTCTTTTGCATTTTTTTGACGATCGTTATGCACAGGTTTTAGATGCTTGTGATCTTTCTTCTACTAATCTTTATTTGTGGGTGCATGGGCCGGAGACGCTCTATTGGGATTGGCTGAAAATGACAGACCCATACTTTGTGTATGATTCAAAGCTTTCCAGTGATTTTGTACAACATTTCATGAAAAATGACGCATTGATACAGCGCTACAATAGCTATTCCAATGTGCATTGGGTTTTTGTTTCAAACTGGATTAAGCAGAAGAGTGAGGAGCTCATTCACATCAAGTTCAACAATTATTCGGTTATCCCCAATTTTGTGGACGGCGAAAATTTTGTATATCTGGAAAAGGATGAGGAACAGCGAAAGAAAATATTCTTTATTCGCAGATTTGAAAATATCAGCAAATATGCTATCGATATCAATGTGCGGACCATTTTGGAGCTCAGCCGGCGGGATTTTTTTGACGATTTGGAATTCAATATCTATGGAACCGGAGATTACTACGACACGTTGCTTGCACCGCTCAGACAATTTAAAAACGTACATTTTTACCCGTATTTTATGACACATGAGCAAATTGCAAAAGTACATCGACAAAACGGCATCGGGTTATTCGCCACGAGATATGATGCACAAGGCGTATCCATGTGTGAAGCGGCAATGTCAGGTCTTGCCATTGTTTCGTCTCAAAACGATGCTATCGCAGAATTTTTGCCTTCCGATGGCGGCTTTCTTTGCGAAACAGAGGATGCTGTTGCCTATGCGGACGCCATTGAAAAATTATACAAATCTCCGGCTTTGTTCCGCTCACTGTGTAGGCAATGCCATGACAAGGTGAATCGTCTTTGCAGTTTCGATGCGACCATTCAAAAAGAGATCGATATGATTCATGCAGGGATGATTGCAAACAAGCCGGCTGTTGCCGTGGAACAGTCTTTTGGAGAAAAAGTTTTAAGTGTTATCATTCCCTCTTATAATGTTTCGGCATATTTGTTTCACGGAGTTTATACGATGCTGGAGCATCGCTATCGAGATTGCGTTGAAATCATTATCGTTAACGACGGCTCTAAAGACCAGACGCTGGCCGTTGCTAAAGAGCTGCAGCATAAATATTCGGAGCAAAATGTAAAAATTATTGATAAACCAAATGGAGGCCACGGTTCTACGATTAATGTTGGAATTGCGGTTGCTACGGGAAAGTATATCAGAGTCATTGACGGAGATGATTATGTCAATACCGAGGATTTTGAAAAACTGGTTGAAGTTCTGAAAAATGAAACTTCTGATATTGTCATAACCGACTACTGCTCTGATTATGCAGTTGAAAATATTTTGCAGCTTCAGAAAAATTACAGTTTTATGCTTCCCAAGAAGCAATATGTTTTTGATGATTTATGCTATGAAGGATACGGATTTTCAACCTGGGGCCCAATTCTTGCAACGGCTAATTTTAAGCAGAGTATTCTAAAAGATTCGTTTGTCCTTACGGAAAAGTCTTTCTACATTGATATGGAGTTCGACGCGTATTCCATTGCAAAGGCGAAAACAATTGTATATTATCCGTTGGACATATATAGATACTTCATTGGCCGGACAGGCCAATCCATTAGCCGGCAATCGTATTGCAAGAATTACAAGCAGCATGAACAGGTTCTTTTCAATTTGATAAAGTATGTGCAGTGCTCAGATGTTTCCGAACAAAAGAAATCATATATTACAAACAAGCTGATTTTCCCGATGTTGGCAGCCCATCATACGATTTTGTTGCATTTTTTGCGCTCCGGCAAAGCATACGACGCATTTGAGAGGAAACTGAAAGAGTATCCGGCAATATACAACGCTCCTTGTGTTGCAACCAGAGGACAAAGATTTCATAGAGCAACGCGCGGCTGGTTCGTAAAAATAAATCCTCTGTTGCTTAAAATCAAACGACTGATTGCTCGCTGAGGGAACACAAATGAAAGAAAAAACAAAATATCTTATCATCGGTGCTGGGATTTCCGGTCTTACGGCGGCAAATGCTCTGGGGAAGGATTATCTTTTGCTGGAGAAAGAGAACGAGGTGGGCGGTTATTGCCGCACAATTCGTCGCGGGGACTATATCTGGGACTATGCCGGCCATTTTTTTCACTTCAAAACACCGGAGTTTCGTCAATTATTCTGCGAGAGTATAAACGAAAAGGACATTATTTCACAAATCAAGCAGACAAAAATTTTATATCAGGGGCAACTGATTGATTATCCTTTCCAAACACATATTCATCAGCTTGCAAAGGATGAATTTATTGATTGCCTGTATGACCTTTTTCAAAAAGAGGAGAAAAAGGAATATTCCGACTTTTTGGATATGCTCTACGGTAAATTCGGGAAATCCATCGTTGAGAAGTTTCTCAAACCTTATAACGAGAAGCTTTATGCCTGTGATTTGCATGTTTTAGACAAAGATGCGATGGGGCGGTTTTTCCCTTACGCGGATATCCCGCAAATCATTTCTAATATGAAGCGGGAGAAAGATATATCATATAACAGTACGTTTTTATATCCCCGTAACGGCGCCGGCTCCTTTCTCGATGTTTTGTATCGTCGCCTTGATAGCGAAAATGTTTGTCTTGGCTGTACGCTCTCAAAGGTGGATATAAAGAACAAACTTGCCTATACAAATGACGGCAGCAAAATAGCTTTTGAGTATCTAATCAATACAGCTCCGCTGAATCATTTTTTGGATATGCTTGGCGATCCGTCTTCCAAAGCGCTTAAGCAGCGGCTGTCTTACAACAAGGTGTTAGTTTTTAATTTGGGATTTGCACGGAAATCCGATTGGCATGAGCATTGGATTTATGTTCCCGATCCCGATGTCAATTTTTATCGCATCGGGTTTTATGACAATATACTGAATACTGACAAGCTGAGCATGTATGTTGAGATCGGCTTCTCAAAAGATGCGTCGGTTGATGTTCCGCAGCAGCTTACCTTAACATTGAACAATCTCAGGCGATGCGGTATCATAGATAATAGCAATCCCTTGTTGGAGTCTATGGCAATTGTCATGGATCCTGCATATGTCCATATCAACCACGATGTGGAAGCGGCGATTGTTGCTATGAAAGAAGAGTTGGCCGGTTCCGGAATTTATACAATCGGACGTTACGGTGGATGGACATACTGTTCAATGGAAGATTGTATGCTGGAGGCGACTGCTTTGGCACGAACGTTGCAAAATGATGCGCCGTCAAACTTGTGACAGAGAAACTTCTTCCTTGTAAGATGCTTATGATGGCAATTTGCATGCAAGTAAAGCTGCTCCCTCTTTTGCGGAGTGGCTTTGTTGTTTTTGTATCTGTGCGGAAAGGAAATAGCAATGCTCACAATATTTGTACGTGGTAGGCAACTGGTGACATGTTTTTTGCTTTTCATGGCAAAACACCATCGGCCGCATTGTGTCGCTGGGCCGGAGACGGTGTTACAGCTTCCGGCAATTCTGCAAGCCAATGGTTGTCGCAATCCGCTGCTTGTGACAACGGAAGGAACGCTACGGCGCGGTACACTTGCGCCATTGTTTGCTTCACTTGAAAAAATGACGATCGGCGTAACAGTTTTTACAGGAGTTGTCCCGGACCCTACGGTTGCATGTGTGGAGATGGGCGTTTACAGATATCGCGCACAACAGTGCGACGCAATTGTAGCAGTCGGCGGCGGTTCCGTACTGGATTGTGCTAAAGCGATCGGCGCACGAATTGCCCGCCCGACAAAAACGTTGCAGCATATGTATGGAATGTTGCGCGTTGCGCACCCGTTACCGTTGCTTCTTGCCGTTCCGACGACTGCCGGTTCCGGTTCTGAAGCGACGGCTGCTGTCGTGCTTACGGATTGCACCGGGGGTGGGCATCGAAAATACCCGATATGTGATTTGTGCCTGGTTCCGCGATATGCTATTTTGGATCCGCTGCTGACAGTACCGATGCCACCTGCTCTGACTGCACAAACCGGAATGGACGCCTTAACACATGCAATAGAGGCGTACATCAATCTTTTTGCCAGTGCGTATGTTAAGAAGCAGGCGCAGCAGGCAGTACAGTTGATTCACGGAAACCTGTATGCGGCTTTTGAAAACGGTGCAAATATCGCTGCGCGTGCATTGATGCAGAAAGCGGCCTATCAAGCCGGGCTTGCGTTTTCCAATCACTTTGTTGGCTATGTGCACGCTTTAGCACATGGCGTCGGTGCACTATACGGTGTACCTCACGGACTTGCTACTGCAGTGCTTTTGCCGGTAGTTTTGCGTGCATATGGATCTGCTGTTACGCCAGCGCTGGCATATCTTGCAAAAGCGATTGGTCTGGCAGGGGAGAGTGAAGTGCAGCGCGCCAATGCATTTTTGCATTGGATAGAGACGTTACGGGAACAGCTTAAGCTTCCGTGCTGTTTTCCGGCTCTTCGCGAGAAAGATTTTGAAGAATTGACAATGCGTGCCATACAAGAGGCAAACCCGAATTATCCGGTTCCCGTTTTGTGGAGTAAAAAAGATTTCTTCTTTGTACTGCGCGCTGTGCTGCCATGTATGGCGCATCCAAAAACGCCGAAGAAAAGTTGTAAACAAATACGAAAAGATTCCAAAAACATTTGAATTACACGGGTATACGTGTTATAATAAAATGACAGGGATGCTGTGCATGTCTACGATGGCGGACTATGCGCAGGCGGCACGGAAAGGATGCGGAAGTATGAGCTCGACACAGCAGCTTTTGTTTCATCTTAAAAATTCGCTGGCATCTATACAAATAACGGATATTTTAGATATTTTATTGGTTTCCGTGATTTTGTTTTATGTATACCGCTTCATTCGGGAGAGGCGCGCCGGTAAGCTTGCGGCAGGTATAGTTTTTTTGCTTTTGATACAGTTGCTTGCTACTGCCTTTGAGATGCATTTGATGCGTTTTTTGCTGGAGCAGTTATTTGCTGTTGGTATAATTGCTTTGATTATTCTGTTTCAGCCGGAATTGCGCTCAGCCCTTGAGAAGGTTGGCGGTGAACCATTAAAAGGCATCCGAGTGTTTGGCGGCGAACAGAAGAACTTGACTGCCATACAGCAGACAATTTCTGAAGTATGTCAGGCGTGCAGAGATATGGCGCAAAGCAAAACAGGTGCGTTAATCGTTTTTGAACGCTCAACACGTCTTGGAGACATTATTCGCACCGGAACGGTTATCAATGCGGATGTCAACGCCTTTTTGCTTAAAAACATTTTCTTTAACAAGGCACCCATGCACGACGGAGCGGTGATTATATCGCATAATCGCATATATTCTGCGGGATGCTTTTTGCCCTTATCTTTGAATCAGGATATCATTCGTGATCTTGGGACGCGTCATCGTGCAGGAATTGGCATGAGTGAGAACAGTGATGCAGTTGTTGTAATTGTCTCGGAAGAAACAGGACAGATTTCTACTTCCCTCAGTGGAAAATTAGTAACGGGATATGATGAGACAACGCTGCGTGCTTTTCTGGAAAACGAACTGATTAATGATACATTGTATCAAAAAATTCGGCGGCGTCGCGGTGAAAAAAAAGAGGAAGATACGCAAGCGCAGACTTTTGAGCATGCAGATGCATCCATGCAAGATACATCTGCTTCGCAGACGGAGCTCCCACCGGAGCAGAAGGATGCACAGCGGGCGCCTGATGCGCAAAGAGATGTACAGCCGCATCCTTGAAGAGGAGGTGAAATGCGATGATGGAAAAGCAGTCGTTTGAGCAACAAGATTCGAAAGCCACGCAAACGCCGCAGTCACAAAATGCCCAAACTGCTTTGAAGGGAGGCGGCCGTAAATACAGCCGACGATCTACCATCATTACGATGGCGTTGTGTGTAATCGCATCTTTTGTTCTTTGGCTGTATGTTATGGAGGTTGACAGCCCCGTATGGGAGAACGAATATTCAACGGTGAAGGTAGAAGTGCGAACAACGGCACCAGACGGAACAGACAGTGGCTTTTCTGCGATGACCGGTGGTGTGAGCCAAGTGGTCGATGTTGTATTACGCGGAAGAAAAACGGTTCTTTCCTCACTGAAGGCAGACGATATTGTTGCATATGTTGATGCTTCTGCTGTTACAACTGCGGGAAAAGACACGTATCCTGTCAAGGTAGATGCACCGAATGGTACTTCTTTGGTTTCCTGTGAGCCATCTGAGCTTACGGTGTATTTGGACAAGAAGGTTACCAAAGAGGTACCGGTGAGTGTGAAACTCAGCCAGTACACCATTTCTTCTGAGTATATTATCGGAGAGAAGGTTCCCTCCGTGCAGACGGTTCTCGTAACGGGGCCTGAAAGTGAGCTTGCCGCAGTTGAAGAAGCACAGCTTGTGCTATCTCCGACCGGTTCCATTACCGGGTCCTTCAGCGGAACGGGAATGCCGCAATTGGTAGATGCTTCCGGTGCGGTGATCAGCAGCCGGTATTTAAGCATGAATGTGAGTGAAATTTCAGCAAATGTCAATGTTTATATTAAGAAAACCCTTAAGCTGACAGCAACTTTTAAATACGGATATTTGAACGAGCAGACTGCTGTTCTGGAATTTGATCCACCGCAAGTAGAAGTGCGCGGCGATGTGCAAATTTTGTCGGGTATGGATAGCTTTTCTGTCGGAGAGATCGATGAAACAAAGTTTAGCTCCAGTCAAAGTGTGATGCAGTTTCAACCTGAATTTCCATCCGGTATTACTCCGATAGAGCCGTTGGATGCTGTAACTGTAAAGTTGCGGATGCTGAATGCATATGAAAAAACGGTAGCTGTTGATCAGTTCCACTATATCAATGTTCCTGCTGGCAAGCAAATTGAGGCGGTTACGGAATCATTAAATGTGCAACTGCGTGGGGCACTCGCAGTTTTAAATCAGACTACTGCCTCGGATATTTCGGTTACGGTTGATCTAAAAAATCTTGACCCCAGTTCCCATGCGGATCAAATTATGACGGCGCAGGTGACGTTGAATCGGGGCGCCTCCGCTGAGATGTACATATGGGGTGAATATACTGTGACATTACACGTAAAATAAAGATGCTTTTACGGGCTGCCGCAATTGACATGCGCGGCAGCCTTTTGGAATAGGGGGGACTTTTGTGATACGTCAATTTCTTGTAGTAGGTATTTCTCTTCCGTATCAGGAGCCCCAAGAGTCGATTTGCGATGCAGCGTGCAGGCGTGTTCATAAAATTCTTCCGCATGCAGTTATTGTACATGCCGGCCTTTATAAGCAATCTTTGGATTGCAGACGACAAGATCGCATTTGTCATGTCTGTACAGTACATGTATCGCTGGAATGTAATGAAAAAGAAGCAACGCGGCTAACAACGCTTGATCCGCATATTCGTCCTTTGCAAACAGATCCCATGCAAATTTCATACGGCACACATCCGTTGCGGGGACGTGTTGCTGTGATTGGGTTTGGACCATGCGGTATGTTTGCAGCGCTTGTATTGGCTGAACACGGATACATTCCCATCATTTTTGAACGCGGCGACGACATAGAAGATCGAATCGCTACTGTGCAAGCTTTTAGAGAAACGCATCGCTTAGATCCGTGCAGCAATGTGCAGTTTGGTGCGGGCGGAGCAGGAACATTTTCAGACGGAAAACTGACAACCCGCATTCACGATGCAAAGTGCAGATTTGTTTTGGAGCGTTTGGTTTCCTTTGGTGCTGACCCGTCTATTTTGATACAGGCAAAACCACATCTGGGAACGGATGTATTACCTGGCATTGTTGCAAGAATTCGAGACCATTTGCGCGCACAAGGGGCAGAGTTTTATTTTCGTACAACGGTGCAGTCATTTGTGCCAATGCCGGACGGTTCATTGACCCTGCAAACAGGGAAAGGCTCTTTTTCGTGTGGAGCTGCGATCCTTGCGCCGGGGCATTCAGCACGGGATTTATACCGCACATTACTTTGCCAGGGGTATGCTTTAGAACCAAAGCCTTTCTCGGTGGGAGTACGTATTGAACATTTACAGGCAGATATTAATGCGGCAGTGTACGGCAAGGCCGCATCTGACCCGCTTTTACCCCCTGCAGAATATGCACTTTCATACCGAAGCGGAGAGCGCGGTGTCTATTCGTTTTGTATGTGCCCGGGTGGTGAAGTGGTTGGCGCGGCGTCAGAAGCGGGCGGTGTTGTAGTGAATGGTATGAGTAATAGTCGCCGAGATGGAAAAAATGCAAATGCAGCACTTGCAGTTTCTGTATTGCCTGCAGATTTTTCCGGAGATTGCCTGCAAGCGATTGCTTTTCAGCAGAATTTGGAACATGCTGCTTTTATAGCAGGTGGGGAAGATTATGCCTGTCCCATCCAAACGGTAGGGGATTATTTGACAGGCAGACAGGGCAGCGAGCCAAAGCGGGTACAACCGACCTACATGGCAGGACATACAAAGTTAGCACAATTACGCGCCATTTTACCGTCGTTTATCAATGAAATGCTGCAAATTGGGATTATACGCTTCGGCAAACAGTATAAAGGATTCGATGCTGCGGATGCCGTTTTGTCCGCAGTGGAAACCCGCACCTCCGCTCCTGTTCGGATTTTACGCACAGATGCAGGGAATGCAATCGGACAACCGCTCATTTTCCCTGCCGGAGAAGGTGCAGGATATGCCGGGGGAATTACCAGTGCTGCTTGTGACGGAGTCGGTGCTGCGCTGCGGGTTATGGCACATTTCGCTCCACCACAAGCACTTTGAGGTGGATGATGGAACGGGTTGGAATTGTTGTACATTCGGAAAACGGGATTGCTTTGGTGCAGTTTACACGTGAAACTGCTTGTGCCGGATGTCATAACTGTGCAGACGGCTCCTGTCATGAGTGTCGTCTTACAAATGCTGATGCAACTATGCAGACCCATGTCATTGACCCGATTGGATGCGGTACGGGCACGCGCGTAAAAATTACTTCTTCTTCCACGCGTATTTTGGGATATGCGTTTGCGGTATATGGCATTCCGGTGGTAGTTGCACTGCTTGTTTTGTTTGTTTGCAGTTATATTGGTGCTCCGCTGTGGCTATGTGCGGTTTTGTTTTTCAGTGTTCCTGTTTTGCTGCTGTTGATCTGCAAGCGCATTTTGGAACCCTGCGCGGCCCGTGCGCCGCTTCCGGTGATTACGGAAATATTGTTGCCCTAAGAAATCTTCTTGCGACGGAGGCTATACGTGCATGCTTGAGCATTGGGAGGTGCCTTGTTTCCCTGAGGAAGAAATTGCGGCTTTGTCTGCGCAAACAAAGCGGCATCCTATTTTAACAAAAATATTGTGGAACCGTGGCTGTAGAGATGCCCAGGCCGTACACCGTTTTCTCTCACGCAGCTGTGATGTTTTATACGATCCTTTTTTAATGCAGGATATGCAGCAAGCTGCCCAAATATTGTGTGCGGCAATTGCATCGAAAACACATATCACAGTGTTTGGGGATTACGATGCTGACGGTATAACAGCAACGGCTGTTTTGTACCGTTTTTTAGCGGACGCCGGTGCGGCAGTTGATTGTTATATACCCAGCCGTGCAGAAGGATATGGTTTAAACTGTGCTGCAATTGACAGTTTATGTGCCCGGGGAACTGAATTGATTGTGACGGTGGATAACGGCTCAGTTGCTTTTGAGCAGGCAGAATATATCTATCAGCGTGGTATGCAACTGTTAATTACCGACCATCATACCTGTCTTGCGGAGCAACCGCGCTGTGAAGCATTTTTGAATCCGCATCGCGTAACCGATACTTATCCGTTTCGAGAACTGGCTGGTGTTGGCGTAGTTTTCAAATTGATATGTGCCTGTCAAACGCTGGACGTTACGGATACGCAGGAAAAGATCAACCGTGTGCATGCGCTTTGTTATCGCTTTTGCTTTCCTGTTATGATCGGGACAATTGCCGATGTTATGCCTTTGACGGGTGAAAATAGATTGCTGGTTTCCATTGGATTGAGTTTTCAACAAACAGGGGATTGGCCGGGACTATATTCTTTGATTTATTGTATTCGTAAGACAGCCGGAAAGCGTGTATGCGACGGTGCCTATATTACCTCCGGCTTTGTGGCGTATTTTTTAGCGCCGCGGCTCAACGCGGCCGGCAGAATTGCCTCCGCACAGTTGGCATTGGATTTACTGCTGGCAGATAATTTACGTACGGGAGATATCCTGGCAGAGCAACTATGTTCGCTCAACACTGCCCGGCAACAGACAGAGGCCTCGCTTTTGCAGCAGACAGAGCAGCTTATACGAGAAAAGCATGATTTACATGCTGAGCGGATTTTGGTTCTGTGGGGAGACGATTGGCATCCGGGGGTGTTAGGGATTGTTGCCTCTCGCTTAACCGAAAAATATCGAAAACCGACTATTTTGATATCTTTTCCTTCCCAAGAGCAACCAGCCATTGGCCGTGGTTCGGGTCGCTCTGTTGCTGGTTTTTCCCTGATCGATGCACTGCATGCCGTTTCTATGTATTTGGAAGGATGCGGCGGGCATGCGCTGGCAGCAGGGCTAACAATTCGCCGTGAGAATATAGACGCCTTTTGTTCGGCTCTGCAGGCGTATGCGCAGCCGAGTTTACCATGCGGGATACCGACAAAGTATGTACGCGCGGAGTGTGAACTTGCTTTGCCGCAGGTTTCGATGGAATTAGCCGAGGCACTGGCCGTTTTAGAACCGTTTGGTTGTGAAAACCCAACCCCTTTATTTGTTGCCCGTGCTGTCAATTTGACGGAGCTGATGCCGGTTGGTGACGGGTCCCATACGAGGATTCGTCTCAGATTCGATACACAGATGCTAACGGCTATGTATTTCCGTCATGCACCGGAAGATATTCCTTTTGTAGCGGGAGACGATGCCGATCTTTTGTTTTCTGTAGATGTTAATGTATACGGCGGTGAGAAACGTGTACAGTTGCTGGTCAAGGGGATCGGTTTTCCGCAGGCACAACAAGAGGCATTTGATGCGGAGATGGAGCCTTTTCGGCGATTTTGCGCCGGAGAAGTCGGCGACTATTTTTCCATGATGCCGAATCGCCAGGAGTTTGCTGAGTTGTATCGTTATCTGCAGGCCCACACTCCTTTGGATACAGATTTGATGACGCTTGCAAAGCTGATGCAGCTGCCAGGCCCTGTTGCAGCGGTTGCGTTGCGTTGTTTTGCGGAAACAGGTTTACTTGAGCCATATGGTGAGATGGACCCGGTGATGCATTTGGTTTTACGTGAACACCACGGGAAAGTTGATTTATATGATGCACCTACCATGTCGCAGATTCGGAATTTGCTGCGGGCACTGCAATGAGGGCAAATGAACTAATATAAAAAGATAGGGATTATAAAGATGCTGGACGGGATTGAAAAACTGCTATTTATACTGAAAAAGACCGGAAAAAATTATGATCTGGATAAAATACAGTCAGCATATCTGTTTGCCAAAGAGGTACATACGGGGCAGTTTCGCAACAGTGGAGAGGAATATATCACCCACCCTATTGCGGTTGCCGAGATTGTAGCAGGACTCGAGTTAGATACGGATTCTATCTGCGCTGCATTGCTGCACGATACGGTGGAAGACTGTCCGGACAAAGTGAGTGTGGAACTCATCCGCAGGCGATTTGGGCCTGCTGTCGCAGATCTTGTTGACGGTCTGACAAAGCTTGTACATATTCCTTTTGCCGACAAGGAAGAGGAAAGCATGGAAAATCTGCGCAAAATGCTGCTGGCTATGTCTAAAGATGTGCGCGTCATATTCATCAAGCTTTGCGACCGACTGCATAACATGCGTACGCTTTCCGCAAAGCCGGAAAATAAGCAACGGATTACTGCGCTGGAAACCATGAATGTATATGCACCACTCGCGCATCGGCTTGGTATGCAACGCATTAAGCAGGAACTGGAAAATCTCGCTTTGCAATATTTGGACCCAATTGGGTATCAAGAGGTGTACAGCGATATTGAGAGAAAATACGGTGTCAATCGTGATTTTCTGGAGAATGCACGCGCACTTATTTCTGAAAAGCTTACGGAGAATGGAATTCATTTTACGTTGGAAGGCCGTGTTAAAAGTGTATACAGCCTGTACCGGAAAATGTATAACCAAAATAAAAGTTTTGATGAGATATACGATTTTTACGCACTGCGTGTGATTGTACAGACGGAACTTGAATGCTATACGGTGTTGGGGATTATCCATGATACCTTCAAAAGCATGCCCGGCCGTTTTAAAGATTATATTTCAACACCCAAGCCAAATTTATACCGCTCTTTGCATACGACTGTTATCGGACGTGGTGGGATTCCTTTTGAGGTACAGATTCGTACCAGGGAAATGCACCAAATTGCAGAATACGGTGTTGCAGCACATTGGAAGTATAAGAGCGGCGATGGTTCAACAGTTGAACTGGATCAGAAACTACAGTGGATTGCAAAGCTTATTGATACAGAGAGCGACACGCGGGATCCGGATGAATTCATGAGCGCCCTGAAAATTGATATTTTTCAGGATGAGGTATTTGTTTTTACCCCAAAAGGAGATGTAATTGCACTGCCGCAAGGAGCAACGGTGATTGATTTTGCATACGCTATTCATTCTCAAATCGGCAATAAAATGATCGGCGGGAAAATAAACGGCATGATTGTTCCGATTGACCGCATTCTGCAAAACGGCGAAATTGTGGAGATCTTGACCTCGTCTGCTTCCAGAGGGCCGAGCAGAGATTGGCTTAAAATTGTTAAAACCAGCGAGGCACGTAATAAAATTCGCCAATGGTTTAAAAAGGAAAAGCGGACAGAGAATATTCAGGTAGGCCGTCAGGAATTTGACCGTGAACTGAAGCGCGGCGGTGTGGTTCTTACAGAGGCACAGCGTACGGAGCTGTTGGACTCCATTTGCCATCGTCTGGGGATGAATGAGCCGGATGACTTGTTTAATACCATTGGCTACGGTGGCATTTCCATGCAGAAAGTGACTGTTAAGCTGCGGGATGAAATTGAAAAGCTATCAAAGCCGGAAGCCGAACCAATTACAGATATTTCGCAGGTGCAACTTTCCGGGCAGCAGACCAAGCAAAATCATGGAACAATAGTAGTAGATGGTGTGGAAGGTTGTGCTGTAAAATTTGCAAAGTGCTGCAGCCCTCTTCCTGGGGATAAAATTGTCGGGTTTGTGACCCGCGGTTTCAATATTTCCATTCACAAAGCAGATTGTGAGAATCTGTTGCGAATGATGCAGGATACATCGCAAGATCGATTTAAAGCGGCACGGTGGGTGACGGATACTGCTGCGGTACAGCGATCTGTTTTTGAAGCCAGTTTGACAATTTCTGCCATGGATACCATTGGTCTTGTAGCGGATATTACTTCTGTGTTGGCAGATATGCGTGTAAACCTAATGCAAATTAATGCGCAAAAAAAGACGGGAAATGACGAGGTCATTATCAGCATTACGGTACAGTGTAAAAACGTTGAGCATCTTTCTTCTATTATATCGCGCCTGCGTGGTATCCGCGATGTAGAGTCTGTCAGCCGTGTGTGAGGTATTATTTCTTCGCACCAGGGTGATAGCCGGGCACTGAACGATTTCTTAGAATACAGCTGGAGGGGCGATGAGAGCAGTAATACAGCGCGTCAAAAGTGCGTGCGTCTCCGTTGCGCAGCAAACAGTAGGAAAATGTGAACAAGGATGCCTTGTTTTACTTGGCGTCGGGAAAGAGGATACCGAGCAGGATGCATCTCTTTTGGCAGATAAGATTGTAAAGTTACGTATTTTTTCTGATCCTGAAGGGAAGATGAACCATTCTTTGCTGGAATTTGGTTACTCCGTTTTATTGGTTTCACAGTTTACACTTTATGGGGACTGCACTCATGGAAACAGGCCATCTTTTCTTGAAAGTGCGCCTGCAAAGCAAGCGCAGCCATTATATGAAAGTTTTGCAACGCATTTGCGTGCATACGGCATCTCGGTGGAATGCGGTGTATTCGGCGCCGATATGACCATTGAGCCGGTTTGCGATGGGCCGGTTACGATTTTGTTGGATACGCAACAGCTTCGCCATAGCAAGGTATAACGTAACACAGCCCGCATAGTGCATCGCTATGCGGGCTGTATGATAATTGAAACATCCAAAGAAAAGGAACAAATAGGTTTTACGGTATGATTAAAACAGATTGCTCCGCTTGAATAACTTCTGCAGTTGCATCTAATCCATTGGATCTGCGTAGCATTTCCGGGTCTGTGTGATAAGTACGCGCAATTTCAAAAATGTCCTCGCCCTTTTTGGCATAATAGAAAACCAAAGCTTGACTTGTTTGCGCAGATGTGATTGATTCATTCGTCATCTCAATTTGTGAAACAAGGCTCTTTTCTGATGTTTGCAGGCCGCACAGAGAAATGGCAAGTTCAACCTGTACATCTATGCCGTTGTTAGAAGGAGATGCTTTTTGCGATTGTACCGCAGTGCAACAGGTAAGCTCACATTTATCATCAAGCCCTTTTCCGTCACATTCAAATTTCCATGGAATTTCGCCGTTGAATCCGTGATATTCGTTTGCACCGCTCTCAAACAGACCAAAAACACTGATTGTGCCGTTTGCGGATAATTTTCCGTTTTCTGTGCGGAATCCGGCATAGTTTGCTTCCGAATGCAGATCGATAATTTTCTCTACATTTGCATCTGTCTTAAGGTGTTCGGACACGGACAGACCGGAACGGGTTTGCAGTAAGTGTTGTGCACAGCGTATGGTGCTGTTTTCTTTTTTGGTTGCATAGGCCGTTGAAAATGCATCGGTAGTAACGCGCAAATTTTGATTTTCAAAGCAAAGACAGCTAATGGATAAAAAGCAGTCCAGTTCAACTGTTCGCATTTCTCCCATAGCATCTGGCACAGCTTTTGCTTGCATGGGACCAAGTGTACATTCGCCGTAACAGCGCAAACCTTCTGTCGCATCTTGCAAAGGGATCATGCCCTGCATTGTAAAAATTTTTTCATAAA
>JAXDZV010000012.1:0-18575 GCA_034086705.1 Eubacteriales bacterium
TTTTCTGATAGTGACATACATACAGTCAACAAACAGAAATGTATACATTCTTTTTAGAGGTCTGTTTTGCCAATCGCCCAGTTCATCCAGTACGCAGTCGGTAATTTGAGATATCATTTCGTGTGAGATTTCAAAGCCGTAGATATCCTCGATAGTTTCGGCAATATCCCGCTGGCTCATTCCTTTTTTGTCCTTTCTTTCATTGTAGCACACCTTTGAGCATATACAAAAAAGTGTGCAAGTTTTTTCTAACTTACACACTTTATTTTACAAGCTCATTTTGTTTTTCAAGCGGAGTTCACGATGCGCGAGAGAAACTACCGTATCAGTTCATTTCCTATTTCGATATCTTGAATTTTTCTATCTTTGCGGGCAAGAATATATTTAAGTTTAGAAGTTTTGTCTGGTTTCCTGACAACGTAATCTTTCGGTGGCAGGCTTTGGCGGTTTAACGCTGTTCCGGCGGTGGGTTTACATTCTTTTCGATTATATCTCTTGGTAAAGTTATGTACCGGTTTGCGGTCCATCCGAATTATCTGCAATTTGTTTGCGTGTAAGGTTCTGCCATTTGCCTCAAAAATTTCTTTTTTATATTCTTGGATACGCCGATGCGTTCTGGATACAAAAATTCCTCCTATGGTAGTTTTTTACTCTACCATAGGAGGAATTTTTATTGTCCGTTTTTACGGGACATGTTCATTTTTTAAAACCTTAGAGGCATTAATACATACCGCCCATGCCGCCCATGCCAGCGGCACCGGCAGCAGCTGCAGCAGCATCTGCTTTTTCATCTGGCTTGTCAGCGACCAATGCTTCGGTAGTCAGAACAGTTGCTGCAACAGAAGCTGCATTCTGCAGGGCAGAACGGGCAACTTTTGTCGGGTCAACAATACCTGCTTCTACCATGTCAACATAAGTTTCATCGTATGCATTGAAGCCATAACCAAGCTTATTACTGCTCATAATCTGGTTGACAATCACAGAGCCCTCAAAACCTGCATTTTCGGCGATCTGTCTTGCCGGCTCTTCCAAAGCTTTCAGAACGATAGAAACACCAACTTTTTCGTCGCCTTCCGTGCTGGAGAGCAGCTCCTTCACAGCAGGAATGACATTGAGATAAGACGTACCGCCACCGGGAACAATACCTTCTTCCACTGCAGCTTTGGTTGCGTTAAGTGCATCTTCAATGCGGAGTTTCTTTTCCTTCATTTCGGTTTCTGTTGCGGCACCGACTTTGATGACAGCAACGCCACCGGCCAATTTTGCAAGACGTTCTTGCAACTTTTCCCGGTCAAAATCAGAAGTTGTAGACTCTATGCCTGCACGAATCTGTGCGATCCGCGCTTTAATTTCTTCAGAAGCGCCTTCGCCGCCGACGATAATGGTATTTTCTTTGTTGATCTTAACCTGCTTTGCACGACCAAGTTGTGCAATGGTTGTATCCTTCAGTTCCAGACCAAGCTCAGAGGTTATCACTTCGCCACCTGTCAGAATTGCAATATCCTGCAGCATTTCTTTTCTTCTGTCGCCGAATCCAGGCGCCTTAACGGCTACGCAAGTAAAGGTACCGCGCAATTTATTGAGCACCAGTGTTGTCAGAGCTTCGCCTTCAACATCTTCTGCGATGATGATAAGCTTACGGCCGGATTGTGCAATCTGCTCCAGCACCGGAAGAATCTCCTGAATATTGGAAATCTTCTTATCGGTAATCAGAATGAGCGCATCATCGATGACGGCTTCCATTTTATCAGTATCTGTTACCATGTAAGGAGAAATATAACCGCGATCAAACTGCATGCCTTCAACAACTTCAGAATACGTGTCAGCGCTCTTAGATTCTTCCACGGTAATAACACCGTCGGAAGTTACCTTTTCCATAGCGTCGGCAATCAAAGCGCCGATCATCTCATCACCCGCAGATACAGTACCGACTCTTGCGATATCCTCGGAACCGTTTACTTTCTGCGAATGTGCTTTCAGCGTTTCAACAGCTTTATCAACAGCCTTTTGAATGCCTTTGCGCACAATTATGGGATTCGCACCGGCGGCTATATTTTTCATACCTTCCCGGATAAATGCCTGTGCGAGCAAAGTAGCGGTTGTTGTGCCGTCGCCGGCAGCATCATTTGTTTTTGTAGCAACCTCTTTAACAAGCTGTGCACCCATATTCTCCAATGGGCATTCAAGCTCAATCTCTTTGGCGATTGTTACACCGTCATTGGTGATCAGCGGCGCGCCGTATTTCTTATCGAGCACTACATTACGGCCTTTGGGCCCCATCGTAATTTTCACAGTATTGGCAAGTTTATCAACGCCCTTGAGTAATGCGTTTCTGGCTTCTACGCCGTATACAATTTCTTTTGCCATAGTAATCTACTCTCCTTTTATAATTATCTACGTGTGATACACTTGTTTACGTGCTTAGTCTTCGACGATTGCAAGGATATCACTTTGACGAACGATGGTGTATTCTTCACCGTCACACTTGACTTCTGTTCCGGAATACTTGCTAGTGATGACCTTTTGTCCAACTTTTACGGTCATCTCTACCTCTTTGCCGTCAACCATACCGCCGGGACCGACTGCAACGATTTGTGCAACCTGTGGTTTTTCCTGCGCGGAAGCAGCAAGAATAATACCGCCTTTTGTTGTTTCCTCTGCCTCGAGCATTTTTACAACAACTCGATCAGACAGTGGTTTCAGTGTCATAATGAATCAACCTCCGATTATTATTGAATTCTCAAAACTGAGTTTGTCGAAATTGGCACTCTAAACGCGCGAGTGCCAACCGATGATTCTATTGTACATGGGTCTAAAGTAAAAATCAAGTCTTTTTGCCAGATGTTACATTTTGTTCACATATTTTCAAATGTTCCCTCGATTCTTACTTCTCAAAGTGATGTGCTCCCGCATAAAATACCCCGAAAAAGGAGGGAACACCTTGCGATTTTTAGAATGGATTAATTTATACGGACTTGGTGTGCTGTTTCCAATTTATTTGTGCGTAATAGGCAGCAGTGTCAGCGTTGCACTGCGGCATTTTGTGTTATTGCATCCGTTTCAGTCGATACGGTTGCTTTTTTCCGAAAAGAAGCATGGCACATATTCCCCTTTGCGTGCAATGTCATTGGCACTTGCAGGAACGCTGGGGGTAGGCAACATCGTCGGAGTGGCCGTTGCTTTGTCGCTCGGTGGCAGCGGGGCTCTTTTTTGGATGTGGATGAGCGCATTTGCGACCATGTTGATTAAATATGCAGAAATTACGCTAAGCGTTGCATACCGACGCGAAAAAAAGGCCAACGGAATCACTCTGCATTATGGTGGACCTATGTATTACATTGAAAGAAAGTGGGGAAGAACAGCAGGGAAACTGTTTGCAGTTTTGTGTATATGTGCATCTTTTTGCGGGAATTTGGTGCAGATGCGCTCTGCCAGTGAAGCAACTACCGAGATATTTCATCTGCCGCGCTGGCTGGGGGCTGTACTGATTTTTGTAGGATGCACGGTGCTAATTCACGGTGGACGTGACCGCATTGCATCTTTTACGTCATGCGTGATTCCTTGTCTAACGGTTTTATATGTTTTGTTTTGCTGTTATGCAATCATTTCCATGCGCGCACGTATGCCGGCTGTTTTAGCTTCTGTATTTCGTAGTGCGTTCTCTCCGCGTTCCGCAGCCGGCGGTTTTTCCGGACATTTGTTTTTATGCGCTATGCGGCATGGTATTGCCAAAGGAGTGTATTCGCATGAAGCCGGATGCGGTACAGCTCCCATTAGTTATGCAGGAGCAGACAGCAATTCTCCTGCGCAGAACGGAATGTTTGGAATTTTGGAAGTATTTGTAGATACAATTCTTCTTTGTACTTTAACAGGGCTTGTAATTCTTGGTGCTTTTCCGGATGCATGCTTTATGGGCGGAGAGGGACTATGCATTGTGACACAAGCATTTTCCAAAGCGATTGGTGGGTTTTCTGTATATTTTTTGGCAGGCTCTATCATTGTGTTTGCATTTTCAACAGTTATCTGTTGGTCGTTTTACGGTTCCGAAAGTGTTGGGTATTTGACAAAACGCAGTGCGTGGATACGGCGATATCGCTTTGCATTTTGTTTGATATCGTCATTTTCTGTTTTTCTGGGATCCGGTTTTGTATGGGAATTAAACGATTTCTTTACGGTGTGTATGACGATATTAAATACAGCATGTTTGTTAACATATCTGCCTCAGTTACAAAAAATAACACGGTGCGCTCTGCGCGGTCAATCTTGGGGACAATTTTCCGAGCGCAAATAAGAAGTTGCACGATGTCGCCCTTTTGCCACACAAACGGTTTTGCTGCGATAATCAGCGAGAAAATGTGAGAGTTCATTAAAATTGATCCAAATTTGACAGTATCCGTCCTTTTGCTCCGGTGAAAAGATGAGTTCCAGACCAATATGCAAATGCGGTGTGTCAATGTTGTTGGTATCCTCTTTGGGGCTGTATCCGGTCATTCCGAGATATCCGATTACTTCACCGGCATGCACTACTTTTCCTTCATAAAGGTCCTCATATGGGGCTCCGTTGCGCAAATGCGCATAATAATAGTAGCGCTTACCATCGAAAGAACGGATTCCTATGCGCCATCCTCCGTATTGATTCCATCCAAGCGCTTCCACATAGCCGCTTTCCACGGCGCAAATAGGCGTACCGACACTTCCAAGCATATCATGTCCCAGATGTCTACGCCGATAGCCATATGAACGTGCGGCGCCAAAATCGTCATATTCTCCTACGGAATAACCTTGCGCAATTGGGAAAAAAGCGCAAACGCCGTATTCTGTTTCACAGAATTGTTCGCTGTCTGCTTCTGTAAGAACACGCTGGTAGGTACCGAGCATTCCGTCCAATACGGCGCCGTAGGCGGCGCGATAATATCGAAATAATTTTGCTTGTGCGCTGCTTTCGCCGAGTTGATATACTGATTTTCCTTCACTGTGTGCGGTGTCGGCAATTTTTTGCAAATCACCTGTTTTATAGCTTGAAAAAGAACCGCCGTGGCGCATTGCATAATATGCAAGCAAATCTACCCAGGACAACGGTGCTTCGCTTGCATGCGAATCGATATCCAATGCAGCACCCTCCCGCAAGGCGGCTGCACAAACATCAAAATCTACCCAACGGATTATCTTTTCTTTTTCTTCTTTTGCATCTTCTGCCGTGCTTTCATCAATACTCGCACATGGCATAGAAAAAATTGAACCTAAAACCGTAAACATCAAAGCAACAGAAAGCAACCGTTTCATGTGCGTCTTCTCCTCGTGTTTTTCCTGATTTTTAATCATTGTGTGCAAAGAAAGGTATGGATATGCTTTTTAGACTCGGGGAATTTTTGTAAGATTCAACAACAATTCACGAAATATTCACAAAACAATCATATATGAATTGTAGACTTAATATGGTGAAATTCTTAACAAAATTAACAATCAGAAGACGGATTAACAGAATGTTACAAAGGAGGAAGATACAATGCTGGGGACCAAAATTTTGGTGATTGACGACGACGCCAATATTTGCGAAATGCTCAGGCTTTATTTGGAAAACGAAGGATATGAGATTAAAACGGCAAGCGACGGCGCCGAAGGTGTTACCTATTTTAAAATGTACGAGCCGGATTTGGTATTATTGGATATCATGTTGCCGAAAAAAGACGGTTGGCAGGTCTGCCGTGAAATTCGCGAGATTTCTTCCAAGCCGATTATTATGATTACGGCAAAAGGTGAGGTTTTCGATAAAGTGCTTGGTTTAGAACTTGGCGCAGATGATTTCATGGTTAAGCCTCTTGAACTGAAAGAGCTTTCTGTGCGTATTAAAGCGGTGTTACGTCGTTGTGCACAGCACGATGCCCAAAACGACGACGAGGTCATTAAATTTGAAAATATAGAAATCAGCAAAGACAAATATGAGCTGAAGATACGCGGGAAAAGCGTTGACATTCCGCCGAAGGAATTAGAGCTTTTATATTTTCTTGCTTCCAATTACAACCGCGTATTTACGCGTGATCAACTCCTTGACAAAGTTTGGGGATTTGACTATCTCGGAGATTCACGTACGGTGGATGTACATGTCAAGCGTCTACGCGAAAAATTGGAAGGGGTCAGCAATAAATGGACGCTTAAAACGGTGTGGGGCGTTGGATACAAATTCGAGCTGCTGCAATAAGTGAAAGATTGCATACGGAGATGGCGCGTATAGCCGTGCCGTCTCCTTTTTTGCGGGAGGTGCGACATGCGAAAAGGAGTGTTTACCAGATATATTATCGCGTTTCTGGTTATAGTAATTGTCAGTTTTACCGTCCTTGGTTTAATGATTTCCGCTATGGTGGCCAATTATTCGGTTAGTGCTAAGCGAACAACTATCGTGCAGACTGCAGATTCTGTCGGCACCTTTCTGGTGAACAATTTTAACGCCAGCACCACAAAGGATTTTAACCGTTTTGTATATTATAACTGGAATTTTTCAGCGGAAGCGCTACATATGTTGGCATCCAATTCAGAACAACTTGTGATATTTGTGTTGGATACAGATGGTAATACGTTGGTAGATAGTTTGAACGGTCGCTATACCGGATGGAATTTTTCACAAGAACAACTCGCCACCTTGCTTTCTCCGGAAAGCGGTGTTTCACTTTCCGATTTGGATGGCATGCTTGCACAAAGAAATTTGATTTGTGCGCGTACAATTTATGATACTGTTGAAAAAAATGCCATCAACAGTGCGGATGCGCAACAAATACAGCTCTTGGGGTATGTATTGGTTTGTTCCCCCTCCGATACCATTACCGGACTTACACAGACCGTTGTAAAAACCGTGTTTCTTTCTACACTTTGGGTATCGCTTGCAACGTTGATTGTTGTGTATTTTATCAGTGAAAGAATCTCAAACCCGCTGAAAGTGATGAGCCGGGCGGCGAAAGAATATGCTGCCGGTAAATTTGATGTGCGCGTGCCCGTGCGGGGCAATGATGAAATTGCAGAGCTTGCAACTGCTTTTAATAATATGGCCAATTCATTGCAAAACTTGGAAAATATGCGTTCTTCATTTGTATCGAATGTTTCTCATGAACTGCGTACGCCTATGACCTCGATCGCGGGATTTATTGATGGCATATTAAATGGCGCCATTCCGCAAGAAAAGCAGGGCTATTATCTGCAGCTTGTCTATGAAGAGATATTACGTCTTTCTCGCCTTGTGACCACTTTATTGGACATTTCTAGAATTCAGGCCGGAGACCGAAAATTTGTCAGCACTGCTTTCGATGTAGCAGAGATGGCAAGACAGATTTTGCTCTCATTTGAGAATCGGATTGAACAGAAACATTTGCGGGTTGAATTCGATTGCCCTGAAGAACATTTAACCGCTTGGGCCGATCGTGATGCAATCTACCAAGTATTGTATAATATTTGCGATAATGCGGTGAAATTTTCAAAAGAGGGCGGGGTATATCGGATTTCTTTACTGTTGCGGGATAAGAAAATTTTTGTTTCCGTATACAACGAAGGAATCGGAATTCCGCAAGATGAACTGCCCCTGATATTTGATAGATTTTATAAAAGCGACAAGAGCCGCGGCCTGGATAAAAAAGGGGTAGGACTTGGAATGTATATCACAAAAACAATCATCGATGCACACGGACAGGAAATCTGGGTAAAAAGCGAATACGGTTCTTTTTGCGAGTTTACCTTTACGTTGCAGCCGGTATTGAGTAAATAAAAGCATTACAATGCTCTTGTATACTTGTTAGATGTTTGTTTTGCAGATTTACGAAATTTTAAAAAAAAGTTTAAGAAGTCTGTTATCCGTGTAAAGATTTATTTATATTTTCCTGATACCATGATACTGTGAATGCGAAATGCGGCACAGGAGGCGTTTTTGAGTTTATGCGAAAATCGGAGATGCGAAAAACAGCGCAGCAGTTTGCTTCTTTGGATAAAGATCTTTCGCAAAACGCAACTGATGGAAAAACATGGGGTGGCTTCTCTGCAATGTTGGAATATGAAGCCTACCAAAAACACAAGCATAGGGAAAAAGAGGTTCTTCCTTTGACCATTGCGCTTTGTTTGCTTTTTATGCTTTCTGTCGGTTCTATCATTTTTGTGTTTTGTTATGCGTATCAAGCTGTCACAAATGCTACTTCTGCTCCGGTTTGCGGCAACAATGTGAATCCTTCCAGCCAAGAAACGGCTTCATTGCAAGAGAATTCAGCATCGACTGACATGGGAAATGCTGCGCAGGAGCAGTCCTCTGTTTTAGAGTTTTTGAAATCCGTTGCGCTCAAGGATTGTATGATTTTGCGGGAAGCAGAGGTTGCAAACGAGCAGCATTCCTTGATTGGGATAGAAGGTGCGGAAATTCCGCAGGAAGAAGCTGCGCTTTACCATATTCCGGCAGGTGTTTTGGTTTGCAACATTGCACAAGATTCAGTCGCGTTTTCAAAGGGACTACGGCGAACCGATATCATTGAATCGTTGAACGGTGCACGTGTATACAATATGCAACAGTTGGTTGCGCAAAAAGAAAAATATATGCCTGGGCAGGAGATTACCTTAGTTGTTTTTCGTACAGAGGGAACGTGCGAGATAACGTTTACTTTAGAACGCGCAGAATAATTGTTAACCCCATATTTCAAATATTTCAAAAAAGATAGCACTTGGCTTTTTTTGCCGTAGGCTGTCTTTTTTTCTGTCTGGTCATGCGGCACAAGCAATTTTCATATAGTAAACGGACAGGTTTATGAAATGTGGGGGGAAAATCGTGGATCGCGCCAAAAGTTTAGAAATACCACTTCCGTCAAAAAAAGGGCTTAGCACACAGCAGGCAGCAGAGAACCGGAAACGTTACGGTGCCAACGTATTACAGCGTAAAAAGCCGAAGTCGTTAATTTTGAAAATTCTAAGCGGACTCAATGATCCGATTATTCGCATTTTGCTTGCTGCGCTGGCGGTCAACTTTGTTTTTTTGTTTAAAACATTTGACTTATATGAAACAGCTGGCATTTTGCTTGCGATTCTATGTGCGACAGTTATTTCTGCTGTATCGGAACGTGGCGGCGAGCTTGCTTTTTCGGAAATGTTAAGGGAAGCCTCAGCGGCAAAGTGCACGGTTTTGCGGGACGGTACTGAACAGCAAATTTCCTTGCAAGAGCTTGTTGTCGGTGACGCGGTACGCATTGAGCCAGGAATGAAAATTCCGGCAGACGGTATACTGCTGGAAGGTAAGCTGGTAGTGGATCAATCTGCGCTGAACGGAGAGAGCAGAGAGGTAGAAAAAGTACCGGTACGTATGGTTCCGCAAAATTTTTCCTTGCAGGACCCGCATGCTTTGTTTCGCGGCTCTGTTGTTTTGCAAGGAACGGGACTATTGTGGGTTGCACGTGTAGGAGAACATTCATTGTATGGCTCTCTTGGAAAACAATTGGGTGAATCGCGCGAGAAAAGCCCTCTTAAGCAGCGGTTGGAAAAATTAGCAAAGCAGATGAGTTTGATCGGGTATGTAGCTGCTATATTGGTGGCGCTATCTTACCTAATAAACGTGTTTTGCATTGATCATAACTGGTCTGCAGAACAAATTTTCCCTCTGCTGCGGACGCCTTCTTATCTTTTCGGGCATTTGCTACAAGCACTGACCCTGGCAACCACCGTTATTGTTGTAGCGGTTCCGGAAGGACTTCCGATGATGATCAGTGTTGTACTTTCCAGAAATGTAAAGCGGATGAAGCGAGATCGTGTATTGGTCCGAAATGCAACGGGAATTGAAACGGCCGGTTCCCTTAATCTACTGTTCACTGATAAAACCGGAACATTGACAAAAGGCCGTTTGAGCGTGGAAGGAGTTCTGCTCCCCGGAGAATCGGCTCCGATCCATATACATGCACTCCGCCGCTGTTCTGCAATTTATCGGCATTTTGAACGAGCTGCACGATATAATACCATTAGCCGTGTGCATCATGGAAAAGCGGTAGGTGGGAACACCACGGAAAGAGCTATTTTAGCAAGTGTACTGCCATTTTCCGAAAAAAAGCAACTCAACGTTTCGGCACGGCAGCCTTTCGATTCTTCACATAAGTATGCTGCCGCGCAAGTTGAAAATATTACATATTATACCGGTGCTCCGGAGGTTCTCTCTTCCCGCGTTAACGGGATGATTGCACGAGACGGTACTTTTTTACCGCTGACCGATACATTGTTTTTGTGGAAAGATGGCGCTTCATATGCGGCGCAGGGAATGCGAGTGCTTGCTATTTGCTGTGAAAAAGAAAACTTGTGCTGTTTGCTTTGCCTGGTACTTTTAAGGGATGTTTTACGCAAGGATGCAGCCGAAGCTGTCCATATGCTCCAGAAAGCTGGTGTGCAGGTTGTCATGATTACCGGTGACCATCCGCAGACGGCACGCAATATTGCAACGGAGTGCGGGGTTCTTCGCAAAGGCGGCGTGGTATTAGACGGAGAAGAACTTTCCAACATGAGTGATGCTGTATTGGAAAATATCTTACCTAAGTTGTGTGTCGTAGCAAGAGCGCTGCCAGGCGATAAAAGTCGGCTGGTTAAGTTATCACAAAAGGCAGGATATGTTGTTGGCATGACGGGAGACGGGATCAACGATGCTCCGGCTTTACGATGTGCGGATGTTGGATTTGCGATGGGAAGCGGAACAGATGTTGCAAAAGAAGCGGGAGATATCATTATCACAGATGATGCTGTATCCTCAATTGCCAAAGCGGTATTATACGGCAGAACCATTTTTAAAAGTATTCGTAAATTTATTCTTTTTCAAATGACAACTAATCTAAGCGCGGTTGCTATCACAGCTATTTGCCCTCTGCTGGGCATTGATACTCCGATTACGGTTTTGCAAATGTTGTGGATTAATATGATCATGGATACCTTTGGGTCGCTTGCCTTCGCAACGGAAGCTCCGTCGCAGATGTATATGAAAGAGGCGCCTTTGCCGAGAAGCGGCGGTATCATGAATGCATATATGGCAATGCGAATTACATTTGTGGGGATTTGTATGACGGTCTTGTCTTTGCTGTTTTTGCGATGTGATGCTGTGCAGGCGTTGTTTGCACGGGGATACAATACAGCTGTTATGCAATGCGCTTTTTTTGTGATGTTTATTTGTATGGATTTATGTAATTTTGTAAGTGCACGAACAACTGGTGCAAACCCGCTCTCCGGCATTCGAAAGAACCCGGCCTTTTTGCTGATTTTGGGTTTGATTTCTTTCATACAGCTTTGCATGGTATATTTTGGCGGGAAAATATTCCGTACCGTTCCTCTAATACCGCAGGAACTCGGCATCTGTGTTGCTTACGGCGCAATTCTCTTGTTGCTAAGCCTTGTGATGAAGCCATTGCTACGTTTGGTCTGCAGAGGAAAATGTATTTGATAAATTCTAACGGAAACAGTTGAAAATTATCGAAAAATGTGCTATAATATGCACATGTAATCGTATGGAAGAAGTCGGTAATACCAGTTTGTAGCCGTCGGAGGACTGAAAAAATGGACCACAGCCAGATGCTTGCACAATATCACACGATAAAGCGGCAACTTTTTGATCGCTTGTACCGTGATATGAATGAAAGACAGCGGCAAGCGTTATATGCAGTACGCGGCCCCCTTTTGGTTCTTGCCGGTGCGGGAACCGGCAAAACTACTGTGTTGGTTAATCGGATTGCTCATATTATTCGATACGGCGATGCGTATGAAGATATGTCGGATGTTCAACATTTAACTTCGCAAACTTTGAGCTCTATGCGGGAAGCACTTACGCTTTCTGATGATGCACTTGCGCAGGTTTTGAGTGAATATGCCGTGTCTCCATGTCCTCCATGGGCTGTTCTTGCTATTACGTTCACCAATAAAGCAGCCAAGGAAATTCAGGATCGGCTGCGTATAAAGTTGCAAGATGGGGCGTCTGAGATATGGTCTGGAACTTTTCACTCTGTGTGTATGCGCATTTTACGTCGTTATGCAGATCGAGTTGGCTATACGAGCGGATTTACCGTATATGATACAGAGGATTCTAAAAAGGTTATTGCAGAATGTTTGAAACAACAAAATATTGATGAAAAACAGCTCCCGGTAAAGCAGGTTTTGCACGCAATCAGCGTTGCAAAAGATGCTTTGCAAACACCTGAACAATTTTCTGACAGCGTCGGGACAGATATTCGTAAATCGCAGATAGCGACTGTATATGAGCTGTATCAAAAAAAGCTTCGCGATGCAAACGCGGTAGATTTTGATGATATTATTATGCAAACGGTGTTTTTACTGCAGCAGGATGAACAAGTTAGGAGTTTTTATCAAAATAAGTTTCAGTATGTTTTAGTAGATGAGTATCAAGATACCAATCATGCGCAGGCTGTTTTAACCAGGTTGCTTTCCGGGGGAACGCGCAATCTTATGGTTGTAGGAGATGATGACCAGAGCATATATAAATTTCGCGGCGCTACGATTGAAAATATTTTACAGTTTGATAAAACGCTTGAGGATGTACGTGTAGTGAAATTAGAGCAGAATTACCGTTCCACGGGGTGTATTTTATCTGCTGCAAATTCTGTAATTCGAAATAATTTTGGCAGGCGTGGTAAAGAACTTTGGAGTGAAAAAGGAAAAGGAGAACCAATCGTTGTACGCAGATTGGAGCACCAACTGGACGAAGCCAAGTATATTGTTGATAGAATTATGGAGTTGAAAATCAGAGAAAAGCGCAACTTCAGCGATTTTGCGGTCCTGTATCGGATGAATGCACAATCTCTCAACTTGGAACAAATTTTTGCCAAAAGCGGTTTACCGCATCGTCTCTTGGGAAGTGTTCGTTTTTACGACCGAAAGGAAGTTAAGGATATCCTTTCTTATTTGTCCGTGATTCAGAACCCACGTGACGATTTGCGTTTGCGGCGAATTATTAATGAGCCGAAAAGAAAAATTGGCGAGGCGACCGTTACGGCGCTGAACAATATTGCCGCATTTGAAGGGGTGAGTATATTTGAGGCGATGCAGCATGCACAGTGTTATGCTGCTATCTCCAAAAGCGCTGGTAAACTGAATGAATTTGTTGCTTTGATCGAAGGATTACGTCATACAGCGCAAACCTGTTCGCTGACAGAGCTTTTTCGTGAAACTTTGGAAAAAAGTGGTTACCGCGAAATGTTATTGCGAGGCGGAGCTGCAGAAGAAGATCGGCTGCACAATATCGAGGAACTCGTTTCTAGCGCAGCGGAATACGAGCAACGGGTTGAAAATCCTTCTCTTTCGGGTTATTTGGAGGAAATTTCTCTGGTTTCCGATATTGATGCTTACGATGAGGATGCTGATGCGGTTGTGCTTATGACTGTACATAGCGCAAAGGGCTTGGAATTTCCTGTCGTTTTCTTGCCGGGCATGGAGGAGGGTATCTTCCCAAGTACACAATCCGCTTTGTATCCAGAGGAACTGGAGGAGGAGCGACGTTTGGCATATGTGGCGATTACTCGTGCCAAGGAAAGATTGTACATTACGCACGTCAAAGAGCGGCTCATGTATGGAAAAACCCAATTTAATCCTCACTCCCGCTTTTTGGACGAGATCCCGCAGGAGTATATCATGCTTGAACAGCCAAAGAGAAGAGAGCAGCTGCATATAGAGCAGTCCCAGCCCCATTCTTCGGTGTCTACCAGAAAAAAGAAGCCGGTTTCTGAAGAATTTTTTCGCCAATCTGACCTTTCAGCCAATGTCGGCAAAACGCGTGGATATGAGCGGTTTTCAGTTGGCGATCGTGTATCCCATCTGACTTTTGGAAAAGGAACTGTTCTCTCCGTGCGGGAGGTAGGTGCAGATTTGCTTTACGAAATTGCGTTTGACTTATCTGGTACCAAGAAGCTTATGGCTACCTACGCAAAGCTGAAAGCGTGTGAATGAATTGCGTACGCCTATTTTGTTGTTTTTATAAATTTTGCCGCCGGAGAAGTAGGAAGAAATCTTTGCTATGATAAAGAACCCGGAGCATACGGCGTGAATGCACCCCACTGTTAGACAAGCATGATATACTGTCTAACAAGTGGGGTGTTCATTATGCAAGAAAATTCCAAGCAAACGAAATCGGGCATTGTCCGTGCAAAAACTTCTTCCATCTGCGCGAAAGTGAATTAAGAAGTATGGTATAGATCAATACGTCGTTTGTAAAACAGAGGCTTGCATCGCTGCATGATCCAGTGAAAAAGCATGCAGAACGGAATGGTGATACCAAATGCTGAAATCAAGCGAATGAGATATGCTACCCCCAAAGAGAAAACGCCAAATGTTTCGAGCACAGCGTTGGTTGCAAAAATCACCAAAATATGGCTGAGATAGATACCGTAGGTAGAACGATCTAACAACGCTGTTCCCACCTGCAAGTTTGGCTTTTTTTGTGCCAATAAGATACTACAGCACAGAAAGAACAGAATTGCACATATACAGTACAAAAGATGTAGTGTTTCCAAAAATGCAAAATTGCAAACTCCTGAAAACCCTAGATAGGACAAAGCCCCTTCCGCTGTACATACAATTGCAAACAGGATAAAAACAGATGTTTTATGGTTGAGCAACCAATTACACAGAGATTCATAGAATTGGCCTGCATAGCATCCTGCAACCCAAAACACAAGATAGCTTGTAAATATGCGGTCGTTGTAAATAAAGTTTTGTACACCGAGAAGTTGCAAAAGAGATGGCAGCGCTTCTCGGAAAAACATTGTTAAAAATGCGCACATCAGCAGCGTAATGGCGGGTTGTGTTTGTGCGGCAAGTTTGCGCCATAAGGGAGCCAGCAAATAAAACTGCAACAGCAGGATAATAAAATAAAAATGGCTTACGAGATCTCCTACGCATATGTATCGAAAGAGCGCAAGGGGATTTAAAGGAAAATAGCCAAGATAGACAAACCATATATAATAGATACATACCCATGCAATATAAGGCAAAAAAATCTTATAAAAGCGTTGCCAATAGAATTTTCCGCAAGAAAATGGTTTTGTACGGGGAAGACAAAGTTTTAATGCGGACAAAAACAGGAACCCGTACACCGCAAATCCGCTTAAGCGCCATGGCAGAAACACGGCAGCATATTGCCAAGAGCCTTTTTCCAAAGATGTAACCGGGATCGAAGAACAATGGATAAAAATCACCAATAAACACAAAAAAATGTTGAAATAGGAAAGTTCAGCTTTTCGTATACGAGACATTTTTACTTTCTCCAAATATTGATTTGTGATCCAAAGGGGGAAAGACATGGATATATTTATAAACGGCGGTATATACGATGACAGGAGAGTTTTACCCAATTCGATGTAGGTTTATAGAAATAATTCAAGCACAAAAACAATTACGCAAGAGCTGATTGCGACTCCGAACAAGCCTACGCCAAAGTATGCAAGAATTGTACCGCACACCAAAGCGGCCAAGCCTGCCCAGATGTTATCTGTTGCTTCAAGAATAGCAGGAAATGTCATAATTGAGAGGGTGACATATGGAACATAATATAAAAAAGAACGCAGTGTTACGTTGGTAATCTTCTTGCGAATACAGGTAAGCGGCAGTGCTCTGATTAGATAAGTAACAGTTGCCATAATCAGAATATACAAATAGATATTATGTTTCATGGGGGTCCTCCCGTATCGGAAAGAGCAACGCAGCCGCCAATGACAGGACGATGGTGAGTAAAATTACACGCATACCGGAAGAAATATTACAAAGCACCGGTAATTTTGCAACGGCATAGCTTGCTGCCATAGAAATCAGTACAAGCCCAGCAATACGAGGGTTTTTCCGCGAAGGCGGAACAATAATGGCAAGGAACATTCCATATAATCCGACACCGAGTGCACTGACTAGCCTTGCTGGAAGAACATTTCCCATCACTGTGCCAAAAGCCGTTCCCAATGCCCAACCCGGTATAGCAACTGTCATAGCGCCGAAACTGTAGGATAATGGAAGTGTTCCGGGAACAGCAACAGAAATGCCAAAAATCTCATCGGTTATATCAAATGCCAGCAACATACGTTTGGGAATCGAAGTACGAGGGTCAATTTTTTGGCTTAGCGCACAAGACATCAGTAAATACCGTGCGTTAATAATAAGTTGTGTTAGTGCCATTTCCGCATAGGAAGCGCCGGAAGCAATCAGAGTGAAGCCGGCATATCCTCCGGCTGATGCATTTGTCAGCGCAGCAGCTACGCCTGCTTGCAACGGATTCAAACCGGCTTGCTTTGCAACAATTCCGAGCGTGAAGGCAACTGCAAAATATCCTAAAGCAATCGGTAGGCCATCCCGCAGCCCTTTGCAGTACCATGCTTTTCGATTGATCATGATTCTTTAAAATAACAGGCGTTTTTGCCGGTTTACACTCCTTTTCTGTCAGTTTAACACGACATATTGTACTCTTCCTTTTGCGACTCGTCAAGCGTTTTATACTACCGTTTTTAATATTTCCTTGTCTTAGCATTTTCCGTAATTGAAACAGAAGAGAATAAAAAAGATTGCATTAGAGAATTTTTGTGCTATAATAACGAGGTAGGGAACACAATACGGGAGGGCAGGATGTTAGATTTTGTCAGAGTAGCGGCAGTAGTGCCGGATGTCTTTGTCGGGGATGTCGTAAAAAATACGGATGCGATACTTGCAAAGGCGCGACAGGCAATGGAAAAAAGTCCGCATATGATCCTTTTTCCGGAATTGGCAATGACCGGGTATACCTGTGCCGATCTGTTCTTTCAGCAAGCTCTTTTAGACAGTGCGTTGCAGGAACTTGCTAAATTGCTTCAATTCAGCAAAAAAGTTTCCTCTGTATTGATGGTCGGTTTGCCGCTGCGGATAGATGGTGCGCTGTATAGTTGTGCTGCTGTTATCTCTCGGGGACGCCTTTGGGGAATCGTTCCGAAAACCTATTTACCAACATATAACGAATTTTACGAAAGACGCTGGTTTTCCTCCGCAAGCGATTGTAAAACCACCGAACTTTCTGCTGCCTCTTTGGGAATAGAAGCATTTCAAAATGAGGCTGTTCCCATTGGTTACCCGCTTGTATTCGATTGCGGCATGTTTACATTCGGCGTTGAAATTTGCGAAGATCTTTGGGCAACCATCCCGCCAAGCTCCGTATTGGCATTGCAAGGCGCAGAGGTGATTTTTAATCTTTCTGCGAGCAACGAAACCATTGCAAAACGTATATATCGCCGCCAGCTTGTCATGCAGCAGTCAGCAGCACAGCTTGGTGCGTATGTATATGTTTCTGCAGGCTGTACCGAGTCTACAACAGATTTGATCTTTTCGGGGCACAGTTTGGTTTGTGAGAATGGAAAACTACTTGCAGAAAATGAAAAGAGTATTGATTCAAACTATATTTTATTTGCCGAAATTGATCTTGGAAAAATACGTGCCGATCGACTGAAAAATAAGACATATGCGCAGAGCCGTGCACTGTGTTCTGTGCAAAAACGTGTTGTGCATCTTCCCGCACCGGCGCCTTTAACAGAGCTTTTGTTTTATCCGGTGGATCCGCATCCGTTTGTACCGGCAGATGTTTCTCATAGACAGCAACGCTGTTCGGATATTTTTGAAATGCAGGTTATGGCACTCAAAAAGCGAATCGAATGTACCGCAAGCAAGCCGGTAATCGGCATATCTGGAGGTCTCGATTCTACATTGGCATTGCTGGTAACGGTGGAGGCTATGCGTCGATGCGGTAAAAAAACGTCTGATGTTGTTGGCATCACGATGCCATGCTTTGGAACCACGGATCGTACCTACGGCAATGCATTGTCTCTGATGAAGGCGTTGCATGTTACTTGCGTTGAAATACCGATTCGCGCGGCTGTACAACAGCATTTTTCAGATATTGGGCACGACGGTACAACGCCGGATCTGACATTCGAAAATGCACAGGCGCGTGAACGTACGCAGATTTTGATGGATTATGCTAATCGCATAGGCGGTTTTGTTGTTGGCACGGGGGATTTAAGCGAGTTGGCACTTGGCTGGTGCACTTATAATGCTGATCATATGAGCATGTACGGTGTAAATGCCGGCGTACCGAAAACCCTGGTACGGTGGATGATTGACAGTTTACTTTGTTCCGATATGTTTTCGGCGTGCAAGGAAATTTTATTGGATATTCTCGCAACTCCGATCAGTCCAGAGTTGCTGCCGCCCGATTCTTCGGGGGACATTGCCCAACAGACCGAGCAAATTGTAGGGCCATATGTTCTGCATGATTTTTTCCTGTATTATGTTGTGCGATTTGGATTTACACCGAAAAAGATATTTTTATTGGCATGCCGTGCATTTGCCGATATGTTAGATCGTGCCACAATACAAAAATGGCTTGTTGTGTTTTATCAACGCTTTTTTTCACAGCAATTTAAAAGAAGCTGTCTTCCGGACGGCGTAAAAATCGGTAGTATTTGCCTTTCACCGCGTGGAGATTGGCGCATGCCAAGTGACGCAACTGCTACGCTATGGCTTGAGCAGGCGCGTTCGATTACTCCTTAAGATTCATTGTTTTTCACAAAGGGCCCGTA
>JAXDZV010000016.1:0-5768 GCA_034086705.1 Eubacteriales bacterium
AAATATGTTAGGGTAATAAGGGAAGGATACTTATGACTTTTGAATATTATGATAAGATAAAGCCGGATATAATAAAAAAAGCCAAGCATATGTATGCCAAATACGTTAATATGCATGATGAACTGCTTGCTGTGCGCCAAAAGCGCACAGCAAGAGTTGAATACTCCCGCGACAAGAGCCACGGCCTTAGATTAGGCTATTATTGTCCCAATCCAATAAAGGATTTGGTAATAGGTAATGTAAAGCGCGGGCGCATTTTGAAAAGGAAAAGCAGCTTTGCCAGCGCGGATATAATATTCTTCTTCGATGAAAATGATGAATTGATAGGAGCGGAGGAAAAGCTCAGCGCTAATATCAGACAGCATTATATAATCTATGAAGACGGATATTCATGGATACTATCATTCAAAAATGCAAGAGAAATATATGGCAGTGATTCGGATGCTATCAGTAATATAACTTTATGGCGTAAAGAGGATGATAAAATATCCATTTTTATTGAACTTGATACATCTAACTATTTTGATGATTCTGGTTTTGATCGGCTAGCTAAAATGGATGTTTGGCTGTTTAGTTATTGTCAAGATATGCCGGTTGAGTTTGAGTTTTTTTGTGAATATCTTTATCCCGAGGAGTATCTGGCCTTATTGAAGCCGCATGGCAGGGAGCCCAAGCCCGATTCTACTTATAATTTCATGAAGGAACACTTTGGGCAGGTTAATAGGCATATTTACAGGTTTGACCATAAAACCGAAGAGGGACTTTCGAGATATAACATTTATAGATGCTGGAGTAACGTAGGCGAACCAAAGCTTAGCAGCTACCAAGATATTGCTTTATAGGTTGATTATGTACAGCGCCTGAAAAATCGCTGCTGTTCAGCTACGATGCCAACGGCCAGGCAGTATCCGTGAACTACGGCACCACCGGACAAAAGCAACACATTATCTATTAGCCAGATTAGTTACTTGGCTGTACCGATAGACTAAAATAGCAAGTTGCAATGCTGAATGTCTCAATGGCGCGTTATATAAAGTAAAGCGCATTGGCGAAGCACTTGAAACTTAGATGAAGTAAAAGCGGGTATGAAAAAGTATGGTGGGGCTAATTGACATGAAAAGCTACTATTGCATTAGTGCTTACTGCGGTATATATAGCCGGAACAAAAAGTTATACCGCGAGACAATACACTTGATTTGATTGCAATTTATAATTAGAAAGGCATGTGAGAACATGATTATATCTGAATTAAAAGTTTATAATTTTCGCCGATTCAAATCTGTAAATGGCGCTCCAGGCTTGAAAATCACTTTTCACAAAGGCTTGAATGCCCTGATTGGTGAAAATGACTCAGGAAAAACTACTGTAATCGACGCATTGAAATTGGTCCTGCTGACGCAGAGCAATGAGTATATCAGACCGTCAGATGAGGATTTTTATAAGCCCGCTGGCGAAGATGCGTGTTCAGAGTTTAAGATCGATTGTACGATTTCAGATTTTACACAGAACGAAGCGAAGAACTTTATCGAATATCTTTCGTTCAACAAGAAGGGTGATGAGATTGGATATATGCTTCAACTTCATTATCGTGCATGGAAAGAAGGACACAAAATTTATCAGGAATTGCGTGTAGGTGATATAGAGGATGGAATTTCGATTGATGGAAAAGCAAGAGAATTGCTGAAAGCTGTTTATTTGAAACCGCTCCGTGATGCCGAACGGGAAATGAGTTCCGGACGCGGTTCCAGAATCTCACAAATACTGCTCAATCACCCTGTTTTCAAAGACAAAAAAGAACATACGGTTCTCGATATTTTCCGAGATGCGAATCAACGTATTGAGGATTATTTTACAGATGATACAGATGGGAAACGCATACTCCAGACAATCCGTAGTAATTTAGAGTCATTTAGTGATAAAGGCCAAGCCAGTAATGCAGAATTGAAAACCTCGGATATTCAGCTTAAAGCTATACTGGAGTCACTGTCATTGAATGCTCCCGAGATTAACCCTGGACTCGGAGAATTGAATCTGTTATTTATTGCGGCGGAGTTGTTGCTCCTTAAGGATGATACAGATGGTGGCCTGAAACTGGCTCTAATCGAAGAATTGGAAGCCCATCTGCATCCGCAAGCACAGCTTCGACTAATCAGTTATCTTCAGAACGAGTATAATGAGAATGATGCCCAAATTATCATATCCACACATAGCCCCATTTTGGCATCAAAAATCAACCTCAAGAATTTGATTTTAATGAAGAATGGCACCGGATATGATTTGGCCGAAGGGCGAACAGGATTACAAAAGGGGGATTATCTGTTCCTCCAGCGTTTTCTCGACTCAACAAAGGCTAACCTGTTTTTTGCTAAGGGTATCATAATGGTCGAGGGTGATGCAGAAAATATATTGATTCCTGTCATTGCAGACATTCTCGGCTATCCATTGGAGAAATACGGTATATCCATTGTAAATGTTGGAAGCACGGCGTTTCTTCGATATAGTGGAATTATGGTAAGAAAAGACGGCACCGATATAGGAATACCTGTTTCTGTAATAACAGATTGTGATGTTAGACCATACGATGTTGAGCCCACGACAAAGAAGAAAACATTCAATGAGAAGGAAGCAGAATCTTTGCAGGCTAAAGAAAAAAGAGACAGAAAATATACAAATGGCTCCGTACACGGCTTTACTTCACCTCGATGGACGCTCGAGTATTGCATCGCCCTGAGCAGTCTTTCGGATGTTTTCCATAAGGCGGTTCGTTACGGGAAGAAAATTCTGAATGCGCAAGAGCATATTTCACTGACTGATGCCAAGATTGATGAAGCAAATCGTGATGTCGAAGCAGAAGCGCAGGCGTGGAAGGGGTCCTCCGCTGCTGAGAGGGCATACCACATTTATGATTTAATGCTTAATGGAGATGGAAAAAGCAGTCTTAAAGCTATTACTGCCCAGTGTTTAGCTTCGCTTTTGCGTTGGAAAATATCCATAGTTCCAGATGGGATGACACAAGAAAAGATGTTCGATCTCGAGTTGTATGGATTCAAAACCGACGAAGATAAGAAGGCAGCATTGAAATCCAAGATCGAGAATGATCCGTTTTTAAGTTATATTGTGAATGCCATCAAATATGCAGCAGGAGAAACGGTGTAGATAGGAGGATTCTATGATGGAATGGCAGATTTCCGATCAAGATATTCAAGCTGCGGAAGAACACCTTTTGCCGCATGGTACACACTTCCCGGAAGATGCAAGAAATGTTATACGCTGTTGGCATTCAACAGATGTAGCAGCCTGTCCCGGCAGCGGAAAAACAACGGTTCTTCTCGCAAAACTGAAATTGTTAGCGGATAGAATGCCGCTCGAAAACGGTGCAGGAATCTGTGTGCTTTCTCATACAAATGTCGCCGTCAATGAGATCAAAAACCGGCTTTCCGATTACGCGGACAGGCTTCTCAGCTATCCAAATTATATAGGCACCATCCAGTCGTTTATTGACAGATTCGTGACGATGCCATACTTGCGAAACATCTCTGGACAGAATGTGCAAGTGGTTGATAGCCTGACTTTTGCCCAGCAAGTGCTTAGCAAGATGCAGCATGACGCAAAGTATAGCGCGCTTGACTATGTAACAAAGAATAATTTTGAAACTGGTAAGCAATTCTCAGAACGAATCAATCACACACAGGCATTATACATACGAGATGATGGGGCGCTTTGCATAGGAAGGCAGCAAAAGCCGTTGGCTGGTGCTGGAAAGGCTTCTGCTGAGCAATATAAAAAACTGCTGGTCGAACTTCTTGAAAATGAAGGAATGATACGGTATCAAGATGCCTATGTATATGCAAGCACTGCCATTGGTGAATTACCAGCGGAGTATGCCGACCTCTTTTCGTCACGATTTCAGTATGTATTTATAGATGAATATCAGGATTGCAATAATCTTCAGCGACAAGCCATAGATAAGATATTTGACCCACAAAAATGTGCAGTGTTCAAAATTGGAGATTCCGATCAAGCCATCTACAATTCAGCAGAAGATACAACCCCTGACTGGATGCCGCAGCCTGACTTTCTACCAATTATTACGTCTTGCAGGTTTAACCAAGAAATTGCCAACGTGATCTGCAAGCTAAAAAAGGGTGAAAAAAATATCGTAACGCTTGCCGGGGGGACAGGCGTTAAGCCAGTCTTGCTTGTTTTTTCTCCTAAAAATATTGACAGAGTTATTGGTGGATTCATTTCTGCATTAGATAGGCATGAACTCTACGACAACAATGGCATATATAAGGCTATCGGAGCAGTAAAAAGAGAGGACTTGTCCGGTTTGAAAATCGGGAGCTATTGGACTGAATTTGATGGTTCAGCAAATAAGAAAAACGAGTATAGCTACTGGGTTTTAGTAGATGAGATTGTCAAGTATTTGCTGGAGGGAAAATTGTATAAGGCAGAGCAAAGTGTCCGTAGGCTTTTGTGCCGAGTATTTCACTACATTTCGATAAAGCACCCTGTATCAGGAAAAGACTATACCATAGTAGCAATGAAAAAAGCTCTCGACGAAAAATACAGAGGGCAGTATCGTCAATGGATATATGAAATGTCGAGGATACAAACAATTGATAGACATTCGGTAGATCAATTGTTGCGGCAGAAGATAAACGAATTGCTGAGAATTGGAAATCCGAGCCTAACTGATATATTTACTGTTCTTCCAGCGTTTTTTCTCGAAGAATCCACTAGTGTTAATCATGCAGATATAGCCGAGAAAAATGTGCTGATTGATCCTATTAGAGGCTGCAGAATTATATTTGACACTATTCACGGCGTTAAAGGTGAAACGCATGATGCGACTCTATATCTTGAAACCGATAGACAGGGCGCATCCGATTTGAATCGGATTCTTCCGTACTTTGGTGTTGGTCGCTGCGGGAGCTCAAGCCTATATGATTCCAGTCGTAAGCTTGCGTATGTTGGTATGAGTAGGCCTAAAAAGTTATTATGCGTAGCAATGCAAGCGGAAACTTATGAAAAGAGTAAGGGCGTATTCGATGCTGACTGGGAAGTTGTTGATTTGAGAAAATAAGGCCAATAATAGGGAAGGCTTAGCTTTTCTGAAGCACACACTACTACTTTTAAACATAAAACGACCGGTCACGGTAGGCTGTTTTATGTTTTGAGTACTCAAAAAACACCAACCTCTGAAGGAGTGAACCGTTATGGCGGTAAGCTGACCAAGTATTTTATTGTAGGTAGTCGCACTTGTGCAGTCTTACTTATAGCATCTAAGCTCACATCTGCAATCAAGTGATTAGAATTCTATTGCGTTCAGATAGTCACCGTTCTTGTAAGCTCAAAAGCTTTTACGGAATTAGCTGTACGTTGTATGGCGGCATAATGGTACCCTCTGCAGCCTGCAGTAACATATGTTACGACAGTGTACTATTTTCTAGCCGGGACAGATAAATAACTGCCCCGGCTATATTAATCCTTGCTGCGGTGCTATTTAAGCATCGGCAGGGATATCGTCGGCGGTATTATTGTCAGGAGTGCTTTTCAGCGCATCTATTTCGCACATGCAGTTCAATATACGCTTTATCGCGCGGGCTTGTATGCGCTTTAGCGTGTGAATATTCCGCCAAAGATGAACACCCTGACCGTTTTGAATTGAACAGTGCGACCGCCCAAATTGAACAGTCAAACCGCCGGAATTGAACAGTGCGACCGCACAGATTGTACATTGACGGATTAAGAATGAAATGGTATCA
>JAXDZV010000060.1:0-21259 GCA_034086705.1 Eubacteriales bacterium
TACGGCTTTGAAATCTCACACGAAATGATATCTCAAATTACCGACTGCGTACTGGATGAACTGGGCGATTGGCAAAACAGACCTCTAAAAAGAATGTATACATTTCTGTTTGTTGACTGTATGTATGTCACTATCAGAAAACTCTTTTACGATCAGCGGCGCTGCGCTCAAAAACGGATTTACGGTACAAATTTCGCGACGCAGCGGTGTGCTTTGGTTCTACCGTAAAGACTGCGAATAAAAAGTGCCTGTCGTATCCGGGTCCTGGCAAAGATGGGGAATAACGCAGTAAAAGTATCATCTGCCCGGATATGTGCAACGGATGGAAGGACCGATTTTTTCATTTTCGGTAAGCTGGCCGGCTCTGAGTTTTTTTGAAAACGCTTTGAAAAGGTATGCACACAAAAATGGGCGGATGTATGCAAACCAAAGTGTGAACATCGCAATCTATCTGAAAATGATGACGGGGCTATCCCCGCCATTGTTTTTCGCAAAACAACTGTAAAAAGCGATGTGCAAAAACCGCAAAAAAGCAAGAAAAAGGGAGGGCGCTATTGCTTTTCGGTGCTGCCTGTTGTATAATATGGAAGAAAGAAGCTACGGAGGACACAGCATGGAACGTGTTTCGAAGATCAATTATTATTTGGATATTGCACAAACCGTTTCGGAACGGGCAACTTGTTTGCGCCGCCGCTTTGGTGCGATCATTGTAAAAAATGACAGTATTTTGTCTACCGGGTATAATGGTGCTCCGCGCGGGCGGCAGAATTGTACAGATTTGCATCGCTGTATCAGGGAAGAACTGCGTTTACCACGCGGTGAACGGTATGAATTGTGCCGTTCTGTGCACGCAGAAATGAACGCAATTATTGCCGCATCCCGTGAGCAAATGATCGGAGCAACATTGTATCTTTGCTGTACCGATCCGAAGACGGGACTGCCAATGCCGCAGACCAATAGCTGCATGATGTGTAAACGCGCGGTGATCAATGCAGGCATTGCAAATGTTATCGTGCGAGATAGTGCCACAGAATACCGGGTGATCAACGTAGCAGACTGGATAGAGAATGACGATAGCCTGAGCGGAGAATTCGGATATTGATGAGAGGAAAGTGTATGACACGGCGATGGGTGTTTGGTGTTGCTGCCGCCATGATTGTATGTATGCTGGGGGGCTGTACGCATGGCGGGAAACAGGGCGATACAACCGATTTGGAAGAGGTGCTTTTTACCGATGCACAGACAGAGGCAATCGACCCGTCTGAATATCCGCAGATGCAATATGATGCGCAGAACGATTGGTATTGGATAGAAGGGGGTGGAACGTATCGCCTTTCTCCGCTATCGTATGAACCGGTTGCGGTTGGAGAGATCGTAGCGGTGTTTGGAGACAGTCCGATTTATAAGATTACCGGTGTGCCGCAAACGGAGTATTTAACGCCGGAATATGATGGAACAGGCGGTATTTTTTATCGTGCCGAGGGCAGTTTGCCGAGTTTGCGCGAAATGGCACCGCAGCGAATCATTATCTGTGTGCAGGAAAAATTGACGCTCGGCGTTGCACAAGTGCAAGACGCGGCGGTGATTGATGCGCTGATAGACCGTTTGGAAAACGGTGCGGATGTTGGGATGGAAAAATCGGAAAATGTGTACCAGCTCAAATTTGAAAGTGACGAGTATCCCGCTTTTTATTACCGTGTAACCTATTTGGAAAAGAAGGATGGGCTCTGCTGTTTATATGATCGGGACAGCAAAAAAACCGTAGAAATCGGGTCTCTTTTGCAGGAATATATCTATACGGCTGACGAGTTGGAAAGTCTTGCAGATGCAGAGCAGAGCGCGCAGACATGACCATCGCAGAGAACATCGAAATTCGTAACGTCACTGTGGCGGATTTGCCTGCTATTGCAGCCATGGAGCGGGTTTGTTTTACAGACCCCTGGAGCGAGCAATCTCTGCGCGCGGTGTTGCAGGATCCGGCGCATTGGTTTTTTATTGCAGCCCACAGCGGCCAAGAAATCTGTGGCTACGGGCTGGCAAGCATAGTATCTGACGAAGGGGAGATTGCCAATCTTGCAGTTTCGCCGGCAGCGCGCAGACGAGGAATTGGCGCGGCGCTGCTTTGTATGTTGATACAGATGCTTATGGTCGGTGGTGTACAGCGGGCATATTTAGAGGTGCGGGTTTCAAACGAAGCTGCGCGCAAGCTTTATGCGAAAACGGGATTTCAAAATATTGGTTTACGTAAAAATTATTATACGGCGCCGCGTGAAGATGCGATTGTGATGTGCAAAGAGTTGCCTGCACAGCCGGCTGGCCGGATGAGGAAGGAAGGAAAAATATGAAGCAGACAAAAGCGAGCGCAAAAAAACCTTTGGTAGAAGGAAACAGCGACAAGAAAAAAGCGCTGCAAACTGCCATTGCACAAATTGAAAAGGAAAAAGGAAAGGGTAGCATTATGCGGCTGGGAGAAAACCAGTCTATGCATGTGCAGGCTGTTTCCACGGGCTCTTTGACGCTGGATATGGCGTTGGGGATCGGCGGTGTGCCGCGGGGGCGCATTATTGAGATTTACGGGCCGGAATCTTCCGGTAAAACAACTGTTGCACTGCACATCATTGCAGAAGTGCAAAAGTCCGGCGGCGAAGCAGCCTTTATCGATGCGGAGCATGCATTGGATCCGCTGTATGCGAAAAATCTTGGAGTGGATACTGCAAATTTACTGGTATCTCAGCCGGATTCCGGAGAAGATGCTTTGGAAATCACAGAGGCATTGGTACGATCCGGGGCTATTGATGTGGTTGTGATCGATTCAGTGGCTGCTCTGGTGCCACAGCAGGAAATAGACGGAGAAATGGGAGCGTCCCATATGGGCTTACAGGCGCGGCTTATGAGCCAGGCGTTGCGAAAATTGGCAGGGGCGATAGCAAAGACCAATTGTGTTGTAGTCTTTATAAATCAGTTGCGTGAAAAAGTCGGCGTTGTATACGGGAACCCGGAGGTAACACCGGGTGGCAAGGCATTGAAATACTATTCGTCTGTGCGTATTGAGGTGCGTAAGACGGAAAGTTTGAAAAACGGAGGAGAATCTTACGGAAACCACGTGAAAGCAAAGGTGGTTAAAAACAAGGTTGCGCCGCCGTTCCGCGTAGCGGAATTTGATATTCTGTTTGGGAAAGGGATTTCCAAGAGTTCGGAAATTATTGAGCTTGGCGTAGATCTTGACATCATTGAGAAAAGCGGCTCCTGGTTTTCTTATAAGGGAGAGCGCATTGGGCAGGGAAAAGACAATGTACGCCGGTACCTCGAAATGCATCCGGAACTTATGGATGAAGTTTCTGCCTTGATCCACAAGAAGTGCGAGGAGATGGCAGCGGGGGCTGCTGCAATGCCGGTGAGCGAAGATGACGATGAAGACGGATTGGATGAAGAGTTCACTTCCATTTCTGCTCTGGACATTGATGGAGACTGAGCTGCGTGGCGGGACAAGCAATCACCGTACAAGCGGTCAAACAGCGGGAGGGAACCAACCGTTTTCGCATAACACTATGTTTTGAAGGCAACGGTACAGAAGAACGCTCATTGGATATTTTGGGGGCATTTTTACCATTTGAAGTTTGCAGCGGTGCGGTACTAAATGCGGAGATGGCTGCAGAACTGTTGCATGCAGACGAGGTTAGTCGTGCTGTTATGAAGGGGGCAGATCTTTTGGATCTGGCCGACCATTCGCAAAAGCAGCTTGTTGACAAATTGCGCCGCAGAGGTTTCAGCGCAAAAACTGCCGGGGAAGCTGTGCAATATCTTGCCAAGCGCGGTATGCTGCGCGAAGAAGCATATATGGTGCGCTGTATGGAATATTTATGCAACAAACGGCGTCTTGGCCCAATGCGTATCGGCATGGAGCTTGCGGCAAAAGGAATTCGCCCCACTGCCTATCGGCAGCTGTATGAGCAAACCATGGGACGGTTGGATTTTGATGCGGCGCTGGAAGCGCGACTTTCGACATTGCGGCCGGATGCATTTGCAACCCCGGACGCCAAGCGAAAAACCATCGCGGCCTTGCAACGATACGGTTTTCCGCTGTCTATGATTCGGCATGCCGCCGAGTCAAAAGCAGAGCGGAACGACTAAGACGGAGCGTTTTGCTGCCGACGGTTATATACAAAGCAGAACAAACATAAAGGAATTATGTATATGAAGGAAAGAAATGCGGTGATTGGCTTTGTGTCACTCGGCTGCCCGAAAAATCAGGTAGATACCGAAGTGATGCTTGCTAAAGCAGCACAGGCGGGATATACAATTACTGCAGAAGAGTCACAGGCAGACATTGTGATTATTAACACTTGTGCGTTCATAGAAAGTGCGAAGCGGGAAGCAATTGACAATATTTTAGATATTGCTTGGCTAAAGGAACATGCGCATTGCAAAGGAATCATTGTAACGGGCTGTTTGCCGCAGCGATACGGCGAGCAGGTTCTCAAAGAGTTGCCCGAAGTAGATGCTATTCTCGGTGTTGGCAGTATTGACAATATCGTGGAATGTATTGAAAGTGTCGAACAAAAAATCCCGTTTGCTCGCTGCGACGAGGTATGCAGCATGCACCTGGGTGGCGACCGGCTATTGACCACGCCGGACTATTTTGCATACTTGAAGATTTCCGAGGGATGTGACAATTGCTGCAGTTATTGCGCAATTCCATCGATTCGCGGTAAGCTGCATTCCCGTCCGATTGAGGAATTGGTACGGGAGGCGCAGGATTTAGAGCAGCTTGGGTGTAAGGAACTGACGTTGATTGCTCAGGATACAACCGTATACGGGCAGGATTTGTACGGAGAAAGACGGCTTGTGCCGCTGATTCAGGCGATCTGTAAAGGCACGCAAATTCCGTGGATTCGGCTGTTATACTGCTATCCGGATAAAATTGATGATGCACTGATTGCGGAGTTTTTGGGGAATCCGCGTCTGTTGCCGTATATTGATCTGCCCGTGCAGCATCTGAGTGATTCTGTATTGCGCCGGATGAATCGGCATGGAGATTATAATACGATTCAAAATGCGGTACGCCGTTTACGGACGGTGCCGGACATGGTCATCCGTACAACTTTTCTGGTTGGTTTTCCCGGGGAAACACAGCAAGAATTCACACAACTGTGCGAGCGGGCAAAAGAGATGGCCTTTGATCATGTCGGTGTGTTTTCATACTCTCGCGAAGAGGGAACGCCCGCATATGACCTGCCGGATCAAATTGATGCGCAGACCAAACAAGATCGCGCGGATTTGCTGATGCGTGAGCAAGGCGAGCAGTCTGCGGAGCTGTTGCGGCATTTGGTGGGAAAGACTCTGACGGTACTGTGCGAAGGGTATGACCCCGTAGCAGAATGTTATGTTGGGCGAAGCGCACGGGATGCCTATGAGATTGATGGCAAAGTCGTTTTCCACACAGATGGAAAAAAGCCGGAGCCGGGTGATTTTGTTAGGGTTTTGATACAGCAGACGTTGGATTACGATTTGGTCGGCATACTTGTTTGAAATACAGGAAAAGAGGAAAACAGTGTGAAAAAAATGAATTTGCCCAATCAGCTGACGCTGTTACGCGTGGTACTGGTACCGGTCACAGTTGTCTTTTTGCTGTTTCCGCGCATATTTGGTATGGGGGAGAATGCGGCACTTTGGGCGCGTCTGGCTGCGGCTGCTGCGTTTTCTTTAACGGCATTAACAGATATGTTGGATGGAAAGATTGCCCGTAAATACCATTTAATTACCAACTTCGGGAAATTTATGGATCCGTTAGCAGATAAATTTATGGTATTTTCAGTTTTGGTGGCTATGTGTGTTTCCGAATTATTTGCTCGGTTTCACACGGTGCTTGCCATTGTGACGATGTTGGTGATTTTGCGGGAGCTGGCCGTCACGTCGCTGCGTTTGTTGGCAGCTTCTTCCGAAGACGGAGCAGTGATTGCTGCCAATCGATCCGGAAAAATCAAAACAGTAAGCCAAATTTTGTTTTTGCTTTGTATGATGCTGGAGCCGTGCGGAATATGGTTGCTCAACCACTGCGGGGTGCAAGTTGCGGATACATCGGTCCTTTCCTGGATTACGATGATATTTATGACATTTATGACGGTGTATTCCGGGCTTGCATATCTGGTTGGAAATCGCAAATATATCAATTTCTCTCAATAATTCAGGTGTGTGCCTATCGTACACAAAACAGAGCAGGACCACTTGCACCGGGGGTGTAGGTGTGTTATAATAAATCGTCAATAAGCCCGATCGCGCACCGGGCGAAAGGAAAGGTTGGATGGAGATGGATCGTTTACTCAGGGTTGGAATTGTAGGAACGGGTGGTATTAGCCAGTACCATATGATGGGATATCAAGCATTACCGCAGCAGGTAAAGGTTGTGGCGTGTTGTGATATTGATGAAGAAAAGGCAAAGAAATACGCACAAAAGTACGGCATTCCCGCCGTATATACGGATTATCAGCAGATGTTTGCACAGGAAAAACTGGATGCAGTCAGTGTTACAACCTGGAACAGTGCGCATTGCGAGCCGACCATTGCCGCGTTGAAGGCGGGCATTCATGTGCTGTGTGAAAAGCCAATGGCATTGAATGCTGTACAGGCGCAGGACATGCTGCAAGCCGCACAAGACAGCAAAAAGCTGCTGGAAGTCGGTTTTGTGCGCCGTTTTGGAAAAGACGCACAGGCAATCAAAGATTGTATCGATGCCGGCGTGCTTGGGGATATTTACTATGCAAAAGCGGTGTATCTGCGTCGCCGCGGTTGCCCAGGCGGTTGGTTTGGAGACCGTGCGTTTTCGGGCGGTGGTCCGTTGATTGACCTTGGCGTACATGTAATGGATTTGGTGCGTTATCTTGCCGGCAGCCCCATGCCGGTTAGCGCGTATGGTTCTACATTCTCCGGGCTTCCCCTGGGAGATGATTTGGATCCTAAGGCATGGTTTATTCAGGACGGTGGTGATCATCCGTTCGATGTGGAAGACTTCACCAGCGGCGTCGTAAAATTCGATAACGGATTGACGCTGACCGTAGAGGCAAGCTTTAACTTAAATATTGAAGAAGATGTTAACTATATTGAGTTGTTTGGTACCAAAGCCGGTATCCGGATTGACCCCTTTAAGGTGTACACCAAGCTTTCGGATGCAGAGAAAAAGCTATTGCCCGAACAGCCGCCTGTTTTTGAGTTTGAGCCGAGCTTTTGTGCGGAGATTGCACATTTTGTTGATTGTTGCCGTAACGGAACACCTTGCCGTGCTCCGGCGGAAGACGGCGTTGTGTTGATGAAGATGATTGATGCAATTTACCAAAGCGCAAAAACCGGAAAATCTGTGGATATTCACTGAAATCATGCAGTATACACCTGTCTGAACATGGTAGGTGCAAAGAATATCTGAAAAAATATGTCGGTATTCGTAAAACAGGGAATCCTCCATATGGTTTTACCATATGGAGGATTTGTTTTATGTCTATGGCGGATGGCAAATCTGTAGGGAACAAAGGGGGTAGCAGCTTTGGCGGAAGGTTACAACGCAACATGCAGAATCTGTCATTGGCAAAGCGTCTTTGGAAAACAAACCTGATAGCAGGTTCAACAGCGTTATAAGACTACCATCTTCAAATTTTTTCTTATGAACTCCCGGTAAGTATTTTATGAGGTTGTCTTTTTTCAATGCAGGTGGTAAGTTCTGTGCCCTGTTTCGACTATACTTGCGTTTTTTTGACAAATATGCTACAATGCAGTGCACAGGGCGTCGTGAAAGGAGATGCGCGCATGGCAAATTTTACAAAGCAGCATATAAAGCTTACATTTGCAAAGCTGTTAAACGAGATGCCTTTGCACGAAATCAGCGTGAAGATGATTGTGGAGAATTGCGGAATCAATCGCAAATCTTTTTATTATCATTATCGCGATATTCCTGCCTTGTTGGAAGAGCTTGTAACGGAGGATACGGAATCTATCATTCGCGCCTGTCAGGGGCTGCCTTCGCTGGAGGCACGCCTAGGAGTAATTGCAAATCACATTTTGCAAAATCGGCGTATTATGTTGCATATTTATCGCTCTTTGAGCCGAGATTCTTTTGAAAAAGGATTACTACGCCTATGTGAAACGGTGGCACAGCTGTATGTCAGCTCTGTAGTGGGAACGAAAAAGATACGACAAGAAGATCTTTCCGTTGTAGTTTGCTTGTATCGTTGCGAGCTGTTTGGCTTGTTTTTACAGTGGCTGATGGACGGGCTGCGACAGGATATCGACCCCTTAATACATCGCGCGTGCTGTCTATGTGAGCAAACCTGTGCAGAATTGCTTTCACGTTGCATCCTGGAAGAATAGAGTAGACTTTTTTCCCCATTTTTCGTCAAATGTCCAAAAAAGTAACAATACCGGCGCCCTGACCGTATGCAAAGGGCGTCGGTTTGTTTATACTATACAATGTAGTCTCCGTGCATCGCGGCACGGTCGTGATACAAACGGCGCGGAGAAAAGGAGGAATACAGATGCGTTCAGTTGCACCGATGCGGGTCGCAAAAATCGGCTATATTTCTGTTTCTGTTTTATTTGCCATATTAGGCGTGCTGATGATTTTGTGCCCTTCGTTTCCCGTTCGCGTTGTTGGAATTACCTGCGGAATTTTGCTGATCATTTTCGGAGGCATCAAAATGGTTGGCTTTTTTTCCAAGGATCTGTTTCGCCTTGCTTTTGAGCATGACCTTGCATGTGGAATTTTGATGATAGTATTAGGATGCTGTTTGTTTTTGCATACACAGGATGCGCTTTCGTTTTTCTGTACGGTGCTTGGCATTTTGGTTTTGACCGACGGCCTTTTTAAAGTGCAAATTGCCATGGATGCAAAGCCGTTCGGCATTCGAAAATGGTGGTTGATTTTGGTTGCAGCGCTTGTGACCTGCGTGCTGGGAATTATTCTGATTTTCCGTCCGACAGAGAGTCTTTCCGTGATGACAGAACTGATCGGTATTTCTTTGATTTTAGACGGTATATTGAATGTAAGTACCATGCTGACAGCTGTAAAAATCATCAAATGCCAATATAAAGAGAGCGCTGCAGAAACGGTCGGTACTCGTTATGCAGACCGTTGAGAGCGAGCAATGCAGCGCGTGCACACAGGCGATGCACACGGCGCCCGCAGAGAAACAGAGTATATGTTCCGGATTGGCAGATCGGCTATTTTTGTTGGGATGCTATTGCGGTGTGCTACTGGTCGATGCATTTTTTTCATTTTGGGCAGCATGGGCCGGCTTTTGAAGATGTGAGGTGCACATGAAAAAGAGGTTTTCAAAAAAGGAAATCTGTACGATTCCCAACGCGATGAGCTTGTTTCGGCTATGTCTGATTCCGTTTATCGTGTATTTGTACTGGAGACAGAAAGAATATGCCGCGGTGGGGCTGATTGTACTCTCCGGTGCAACGGATATTGCGGATGGAATTGTGGCGCGTCGCTTTCACATGGTGTCGGATTTCGGAAAGATTTTAGACCCCATTGCGGACAAGCTCACGCAGGGAGCTATGCTTTTATGTTTGTTGCCGCGGTATCCGTTGATGCTGCTGCTTGTCGTCATTTTTTGTGTCAAAGAGTGTGTGATGGCGCTGCTGGGATGTGCCGCCATACGTTGCGCGGATATGGTCAACAGTGCAAAGTGGTACGGAAAAGTGTGTACGGTGGTTTTGGATTTGTCCATAGCCATTTTGATTCTGTTTCCGTCGCTGCAGCCGGCGGTTGGCAATGGTTTGATTTTTCTTTGTGCAATTGTGATGTTAACTGCTTTGGTGCTGTATGCACGGTTTTATTTGCGCCTGTTGGCACAAACGGCACGTTGGGAGGCACACCGTGATATTCGCATGCGGCTGTTCCGCATTGCAGTTACGCTGTTGTGGATCAGCGTTGGAATTTTTTGCATTGTTCGCAGAGACTTGTTTACGGCAGACGGTGTAGTACGGTACACAGGCGGAAATCCGTTGCTTGTGATCGGATGTATGCTGCTACTGTTTGCGCTGAAAAGTACGAGCATTTTTATTTATTGCGGCGTATTATATGCCGCCAGCGGAATTTTATATTCTTTGCCGGTTGCCATTGCGGTGAACCTGCTTGGCACGGTGGTGATGGTGAGCATTCCGTGGTGGCTGGGCCGGCGTACCGGGGCAGAGGCGGTTGAGCGTTTTGGTGCACGCCACCCCAAACTTGCATCTGTGCAGCGGTTTCGACAGCAAGGGCCGTTTTTGTTTGCGCTGCTTACCCGCAGTATTAAAATTCTGCCCAGTGATGCACTCAGTTTTTACTTGGGGGCAGTTCATACACCGTATCCTTGGTATCTGCTTGCGTCGGTAATTGGTCTGTTGCCCAGCGCGGTGACTTTTCCGATTATGGGCGGTTCTATTGCAGATCCGCTTTCTGTCCCTTTTTTAACGGCTGCAGCGGTTGAACTGGCAATTACAGGTATCTCTTTTGCAGGATACTTGTTTTTGCGTAAAAAAAGGCGAAATGGAGAAAAGCTTCCAAAGGATTGAGCGGCCCTTTGGAGAAAAATGCCAATACGGCAACTGTTGGGGTTGCAATACAAAAGCATTATATCTGCGCAGTGCAAGCGCGGTACGATACGCTTTGGTAAGGCAGATCGCATTGCTACCGCAAATGCGCTTGTGCGTTCATATATCTATCGTGTTGAAACTGATATCGAATGAAATGGGGAGAAAATATGAAAACTGTACAAATTTTAACGGATTCCTGTTCAGACTTGCCGTGCGCCCTGCGTGAGCGTTACGGGATCGACTATGTACGGATGAAAACGGTTTACCAAGGTAAGGAGCAATGGGCAAGCCTGGACTATGCGTATTACACACCACGCCAGCTGTATGATATTATGCGTGCGGGAAATCGCGTACTGACCACGCAGGTGCCGACGGAGGAATTTGAGCGTGTGTTTGGGGATTATCTTGCAAAAGGATACGATATTGTATACATAGGTTGCTCATTAAAACAGTCCGGCTCGGTCAACACGGGAACGGTTGTAGCAAAAAAGCTGCTTGCTGGATATCCGGATCGCTCGATTTTTTGCATAGATTCTATGAATGCTTGCATCGGCGAGGGAATGCTGGCCATCCGTGCTGCTACACTGCGTGACGAGGGGCTGGATGCGCAGGCCATAGCGGAACAGATTAAGGCGGAACGAAAAACCGTCAACGAATATGTGACGGTTCATTCGTTGGATGCATTGCGGCGTGCGGGGAGAGTCAAGGCGTCTTCTGCTTTTTTGGGCAATTTGTTTGGGGTTAAACCGATTTTGATTGCGGATGCTGAAGGATACCAAACCCCCATTAAGAAGGTCAAAGGAAGGGAGAACTCCCTGCGGGAACTGGTTTCGCTTTTGCAGGACAGCATCAAAGAACCAGAGCAACAGTGCATTTATATTGTACATGCCGACTGTGAGGCGGATGCGGAAAAATTGCGAGAAATTGTAAAAGAAAAGATACCTTGCCGAGAGATCTTTGTTGGATATATCGGGCCGATTATCGGGGCTTCCGTCGGGCCGGATGCTATAGGTGTATTTGCATTTGGAAAAGAGATTGATTACAGGGGGTGAAACAGGGTGCAGCAGGAAGAAGCACAGCGCGAGCTGGATGCGCAAACTTTTGTTCGCCTGGTAGGAGGCGGCGCCGCTCAGCTGCGCGCCAATGTCCAAATCGTCAACGACCTAAATGTTTTTCCAATTCCTGACGGGGATACGGGAGAAAATATGTGTCTGACAATTAACGGCGGTTTGCATCATATCGAGCAGGTAGAAACAGATGATTTAGCAGAGGCGGCCAGATGTCTTGCAGATGGGATGCTACGTAGTGCACGCGGCAACTCAGGCGTTATCCTTTCTCAGTTGTTTGCAGGCATTGCTGACGGGCTTCAGGGCAAAAAAACCGCGAATGTATATGAATTGGCGGATGCGTTGCATTGTGGTGTAGAGCATGCCTACGCTGCGGTTGTAACACCCACAGAGGGAACCATTCTAACGGTTGCCAGAGAAGCAGCGGAGTATGCCTCCGTGCGCTTGAGTGAGCAGAGCACGTTGGTTTCATTTGGAACAGACTATATGACCGAGCTGGAAGCATCCCTGCGGCGCACGCCGGAACTGCTGGACGTGCTGAAGCAGGCGGGTGTCATCGACAGCGGGGGTGCCGGCTTATACTACATTGTAGATGGTGCTATGCGTGTGGTGCGTGGTGAGAAAATATCTTCAGATTCCGGCGCACAGTCAGCAACTGTTGCGCAAGACGGTATGCCGAATATAGATGCATTTGATGAACATAGCACGATGGAGTACGGATATTGTACGGAATTTCTGTTGCAGCTGCTTTGCAGCAAATGCGATCCCGCAGTATTTTCGGTTGATACGCTGACGGAGCATCTAGGTGCTTTGGGGGATTCTATTGTTGCGCTGCAAACCGGGACGGTTGTTAAGGTACATATACACACGATGACACCGGGGGCGGTGCTGGCATGCTGCCAGAATTTTGGAGAATTTCTGACTTTAAAGATAGAGAATATGACTCTGCAGCACCATACAACGTTGGTACAGAATTGTTTTCCATCGTCCGCAAAGACGGTTGCGCCGTTTGCAATTGTTACTGTTGCCGCGGGGGAGGGGATTCGGCAAACATTGCTCGATTTGGGTGCCGATTATGTCATTGACGGCGGGCAGGGCAATAACCCTTCAGCGCAAGCTTTTATTGAGGCTTTTGATGCAGTACATGCGCAGACGATTTTTGTTTTGCCCAACAACGCCAATATTCTTTTGGCTGCCAAACAGGCTGCGTCATTGTATGAAAAGGCAGAGGTAATGGTTTTGCCCAGTTGCGATATTGGGCAGGGCTATGCGGCGCTTGCTATGCATTCATATGACAGCGCAGATGCTTTGCACATTGCAGAAGAAATGACACAAGCCATGCAGAATGTTGTAACGGGTTCTGTTACAAAAGCTGTGCGCGATGCGCGCTTAGATGCGGTTTGTATTCATACGGGAGATTATATTGGTTTTTGCGGTAAGTCGATGCTTGCTGCCGAACCGAATTGTACAGATGCTGCTTTGTCATTGCTTGGCAAAATGGAGCCGACGACACACGATATTTTGATTGTCGTATATGGCGCAAGTATGCATGCACAGCAGAAAGAAATCTTTCGTGCGCAAGCCGCAGCGGCGTATCCGGCGCTTGAGATATATGAAATTGACGGAAAACAACCAATTTACGATTTTTGGTTGATTTTGCAATGAGGGAGAATACGCAATGCAAGTTGATTTTACCAGGGAAATGAAACAAAGTTATGATATTCTTGCCCCCGATATTTTCCCGACACATATGGAGCTGCTCAGCGAGGTGTTTGCAATATACGGCTATCGGTTGCGGGTCGTGAAATATCGGGGCCAGCAGGTGATTGAAACGGGATTGCGTTGCTTGCATAACGATGTTTGTTACCCTGCAATTTGTATGTTGGGGCAGCAGCTGTATGCGCTGCAATGCGGGGATTATGATCCGCATAAAACTGCGCTGATTCAATTTCAGACGGGTGGCGGATGCCGCGCTTCCAATTATATTTGTCTTTTACGCAAAGCGCTTGAGCGAATACACATGTCCTATGTACCAGTGATTTCTCTGAGTTTCGGGGGATTTGAGCATTATAGTGGTTTTTCCATCACACCCGGCATGATTATGTGCGGGTTGCGCTCTTTAATTTACGGAGATATGTTGCTGCTGCTCAAAAATCAGACGCTTCCGTATGAAAAGAATCCGGGACAGACCGATAGCACTGTACAAGCATGGGTGAAACGACTTACGGAGCAATTCCGACATAGAAAAGGGTTGACAAACGCTTCCATGCGTAAAAATCTTTCGGAAATGGCCGAGGAGTTCGCGCAGATTCCGCGCATAGAACGGCACTGCAAAAAAGTGGGGATTGTTGGAGAAATTTATGTAAAATATTCTCCTTTGGGGAATAACGATTTGGAGGCATTTTTACTTTCACAGGGATGTGAAGTTATGGTGCCCGGTGTATTGGGCTTTTTTCAATATTGTTTTGCCAATGCAGAGATGGACCATACATATTACGGCAAAAACGCTTTGCGTCTTTTTGGCAGCCGCATTGCCCAGCGTCTTGCAGAAAAGTGGGAGAACGCCCTGGTACAGGCGCTCATACCGTATCCGATTTTTGAAACACCTGTGACCTTCGAACGAGTTGAGGTTCTTGCCGATCAAGTAATTGACCGAGGTGTAAAAATGGGAGAAGGTTGGCTTTTGCCTGGTGAGGCAGCCGGCCTGATTGAAAAGGGGTACTCCAATATTATCTGTGCACAGCCATTCGGGTGTTTACCCAACCATATTGTCGGTAAAGGGACTATTCGCCGGCTACGGGAACTGTATCCGTGTGCTAATATTTTCCCGGTGGATTATGATGCGGGCGCGTCTAAAGTGAATCAGGAAAATCGAATTCGACTGATGCTTGCCATAGCGCAGCAGTTGGATGATACTGAACAGTCTTTAGCAGAAGGATCTGCCGATATGCCTGTGGCAAAGGGGGAAAATGATGAAGCGCTTGGGGCTTGATATCGGTTCAACAACCTTGAAATGCGTGGTACTGAGCGAGCAGGGAGAGCTTGTTTATGCGGCATACCGCCGCCATCTCTCCAAGATACCGCAAACTGCCAAAGAAGTTTTGGGGGAAGTAGCAGTGCGGTTCCCCGGTGAAAAATTTGCAGCAGCGATTTCGGGCTCTGCCGGCATGGGCATTGCGAAAGAAGCGGGGCTTCCATTTGTGCAGGAGGTTTTTGCAGAAAAATTGGCGGTTACGCAGTATAATCCCGGAACTGATGCTGTGATTGAACTGGGCGGTGAAGATGCAAAAATTCTGTTTCTCAGCGGCGGGTTTGAGATGCGAATGAACGGAAGCTGTGCAGGAGGTACGGGTGCGTTTATCGACCAGATGGCGTCACTTTTGCAGTGCAGTACGCAGCAGTTGAACGATTTGGCCGCACAGCATGAGAAAATTTGTACAATTGCTTCCCGCTGCGGTGTGTTTGCAAAATCCGATGTACAGCCTTTGCTGAATCAGGGCACGCGCAAGGAGGACATTGCGGCGGGTATTTTGTATGCTGTGGTTGGGCAGACTGTCTCCGGGCTGGCACAGGGTAGAAAAATTGCCGGGAACGTGTTGTATTTAGGTGGGCCGCTCTCCTTCTTGTCACAGTTGCGAGCCGCATTTGATGACGTATTGGGCGTACACGGTGTATGCCCCGAACATGCGCTGTATTATGTGGCAGTTGGTGCTGCGCTTGCGCAGATTGCAGTGCAGACGGAAGTATCTACGCTGTTGCAGGCAATTTCTCATCGCCGTGGCGGATCTTTTGGACATGTGGCACCGCTGTTTTCTGATGCGGCGGAATATGAGGCATTTTGTGCAAGGCATGCCGGTGCAACGGGCGGCGTTGTCATGCTGGAAAAACCCGCTGAGCAGATGTATCTCGGTGTGGATGCGGGGTCTACCACCGTAAAAGCAGTTTTATGCGATCAAGATGGTAACCTGTTCCGGCCGTTTTACGCGCCAAATCAGGGGAGCCCGATTCCGCTTTTGCTTACGTATTTGCAGCAGCTGTATCAGGAGTACCCTTCAATGCGGATTGTCGGTTCAGCAGCAACCGGTTACGGAGAAGAGCTGGTCAAACATGCTTTTTCACTGGATTACGGTGTGGTGGAAACCATGGCACATTATATAGCAGCAAAAAAGTGCCAAAAGGATGTTGATTTTATCATTGATATCGGTGGGCAAGATATCAAGTGTTTTCGGATATGCAACGGAATGATTGAGGAGCTCTATCTCAATGAGGCGTGCTCTTCCGGTTGCGGTTCTTTTTTGCAAACATTCGCAGCAGCATTGGGGTATACACCTGCTGCATTTGCGCAGCTGGGCCTGTTTGCGCGGGAACCTGTGGAGCTTGGCTCGCGCTGCACTGTGTTTATGAACAGCGCCGTCAAGCAAGCGCAGAAAGATGGTGCCGGCGTGGAAGATATCGCAGCGGGGCTCTCTATCAGTGTTGTGAAAAATGCGTTATATAAAGTAATTCGGTGTGCCGATCCTTCTGCACTGGGAGAGCATATCGTTGTACAGGGCGGCACATTTTTGAACGATTGTGTTCTGCGTGCGTTTGAACGGGAATTGGATCGCACGGTGACACGGCCCGTTTATGCACCGTTGATGGGGGCATACGGCGCCGCGCTGTATGCGATGGAGCATAAACCGCAAACGGGAACGACGGCAGATGCTGCGGCTCTTGCAGCATTTCGCCATACAGTTCGCACACAAAGCTGTGGCGGCTGTACCAATCATTGCACACTGACGATTAATGCCTTTTCTGGCGGCAGACGTTATATCGCCGGCAACCGTTGTTCGCGACCGTTGGACCCTGAAACACGCACAGCCGAGTCGGAATATAATCTATACCGTTTTAAGCAAGAATTGCTTGCAGGTTATATGAAAAATGAGCGGCACAGCGGAAAGTGTACAGTCGGGTTGCCGATGGGGCTGAACAATTACGAGCTTTTGCCTTTTTGGCATACTTTCTTCCGAAAATTGGACTGCAATGTGCTTGTGTCGCCTTTTTCCGACCATGATTTATATTTGTGCGGACAGCAGACGATCCCGTCAGATACGGTTTGCTACCCTGCAAAGCTGATGCATGGACATATCGAATGGTTACTGCACCAGAAACCGGATTATATTTTTTATCCGGATATGACATATAACATTGACGAGGGGCAGGGAGTGGACCATTATAATTGTCCTGTGGTTGCGTATTATCCGCAGGTGCTGAAATTGAATGTGTCGCAACTGCAAACGGAGCGATTTATCTGTGATTTTGTTTCCTTGGCGAAGCCACGACAATTTGTACGGCGTATGACACGGATTTTGCAGACGCGTTGTCCGTCGCTTCCACTCACCCAGCAGCGGGTATGGCACGCTGCACGCGATGCATATGACGCATACGCGGCATATCTTTCTGCAATTCGACAGCAGGCAGAAATATATCTGCAGGCTGCCGCAAGGGAAGATCGTACGGTGATCGTATTGGCTGGCAGGCCGTATCATGTAGATCCGCAAATCAACCACGGTATTGATCGGCTATTATGTTCTCTGGGGGCTGTGGTTTTGACGGAGGATTCTATCAGCGACCGCGCCCCAGAGCCCGTTTGTGTTTCTGTGCGCAACCAGTGGACGTATCATGCGCGGCTATATGCGGCTGCGAGCTATATTGCCTCGCGCCCCGAGCAAGAGCGGTTGCATCTGGTGCAGCTTGTCTCTTTTGGCTGCGGTGTGGATGCTATTACGGCGGATGAGGTTCGCTCTATTCTGCAGCAAAGCGGAAAAGATTATACACAGATCAAAATTGATGAGATTTCAAATATGGGTGCAGTGACAATCCGCCTACGTAGTTTATTTGCGGTGATAGATGAGAAGGCGCGTCGGCGGACATCGATGCAGAAAGGATGAGTACATATGAACATTGCACTGTACGGCGTTTGTGCCCTTTTTTCGTATTTATTCTGTGGGATGAACCCTGCAATCATTCTGGCGCGTGTGCTGTATGGGGAAGACATCCGAAAAGTCGGTAGCCATAACCCTGGTTTTACCAATTTTAAGAGAACCTATGGTGGAAAATATGCGTGGTGTGTGCTGGTTTTAGATTTACTTAAGGCTGTTTTGTGTTGCCTTTGCAGCGCCGCCTTATTTGCTTCCATCCAGGGATGCGCGCAGCTCGGCGCTGCAGTAGCAGGGCTTTTTGCCATGCTTGGCCATTGCTATCCTATATGGTACCATTTCCGAGGAGGCAAAGCTTTTTTGGTTGCCATGGGAGCACTTTGGTGTGTAGACTGGCGCGCCGGCCTTATGGGAACTTGTGTGTTGGCGATGCTGTTTTTTACGTTGCATTATATGTCTGTGGCAACTTTGACGGCTATGCTAGCTGGTACGCTATCATTACTTTGGTTAGGTACAGACCATGTGGCAGTGTTTCCGCTTTGTATGCTTGCGTGCCTGCTTTTGATATGGCGGCATAGGGGAAATCTTCACAGGCTTGCAGCAGGGCAAGAGCCACGATTCTATTTATCCGGCAAGCAAGCACATCCGCAGACTGCCCAGGAAGATGCAAAGCATTCATGAAGCATACATGAAGAATGCATCCGAAAAACTGTGCAAAACGGGCTGTTGCAGGGCAGGCACGGCGTGTGTTTCCATCATGACATGTGAAAATAAACTTGCCTATGCATCTGCAAAAGCTTGATTGTGATTCTCTGGGACATGCCAAATGCTATCCGCCAGTGCGGCAGAAGAGGCTTTTTGTGAAATTGGATGCCAAAGATTGTGCGCGGATAGGCGGCCGATGGAGAAATATGCATCAGCTTTGCAGGCCAATACTTGTAAAACAGACATCCTCCGTATGATTGTGGGCATACGGAGGATGCTTTTTATGGTAAGGGGTTCAAATGGGGATTAGCGGATTGTGTAGGGATATGTGTAGTAGGAAAAGTGTTAAGAGATGTTCTTCACCGTTTTTGCAGAGCTATATTGTATAATTTTGTTTCAAGATGTTTTGCGATAGGGAAGGCACGCTGCAACTTCGGAAAGACATATATGCCTTTTGGCTAAGATTGCTCCGGAGAATTTTCTTTTTTGATATGCTCAATGCTTGTTGGGGTATTGCATATCGGCGGTGAATATTTTTGCCGCTTTTTTGCTTTTTTGCAGAAAGGTTTCTTCTTTTCGTTGCACTGCGCATAATCCATGCCACAGCGTCGTATACTGCAGAGAAAGGGGGAAAAACTGTGCAATGTATAAAACGATTGCTGCAACGGAATGCCGTGTGTGCGCGTTTGGCATCGGATTACGGATACCGTACGGTGTTGTTTACTTTTTTCTCCCTGGCAATCAATACGTTTGCAGGCATCATGAAGCTGTGCTCGGCGTTGGTTCTTCGTTCTTTATGGTATGGTGCGCTGGGGGGCTATTATATCGTATTGGGAGGTGCGCGGTATTTGCTGCTGCGCAGTGCGGCACAAAGTGCAGGTATGCCGTCAGGGGCACGCAGAGAAAGAATGATGGCCGGTGTCAGCTATCGCAGCGGCTTATCGTTGATTGTTCTGACGCTTGCTTTTTTTGCTGCTGTATGGCAGATGGTGTTTGCGGGGCAAGCGTTTCGTTATCCGCCTGAATGGATTTTGCCTGCTGCCGGTATGGCACTTTATAAAATTGCTTTTGCGCTGCTGCAGCTATACCGTGTTAAACAGATGAACCGGCAACTTTTGCTTTGTATACGCCAACTCAACTGCGCAGATGCATTGGTTTCTCTGGTTTCTCTGCAGACTGCCGTCTTTTTTGCACTTGGCGCACAGTTGCGCATTTATCAACGGACTTTGAATGCTCTTTCCGGAACGGTGGTCTGTATTCTCATTCTTTGTATGGGGATACAAACGACCCTCTCAGCCCGTGCCGTACTGCGACAGGGAGAAGAGGGTCCGACCGAGCCGAAAGAATAATGCTAAAATCGATATAATTCGCCGCTTTTGGCGGATTCGTAAATGCCTTCCAAAATTCTGGTCACCGTATAGGCTTCAAAGGGTTTTACACATACCTCTGTGCCGTCGGTAATAGCACGGATCCATTGCTGTGCCTCTCTGACGGGCGCATCGCAGTCCTTGTTGCCGGCATAGAAGGCAACACCGCCTGCTGTGAAGTCTGGCCGTAGAAGATATTGTTTGCCTTGGCGAATTCCGTTGATTCGTACGCCATCCAAGGTGTCCGCACCGCCTTTTGTGCCACAAAGCAGCGTGGTTGCTTCACGCGTATCTGCCATATTGATTGCCCAGGCGGCTTCCACGCTGACCGTTGCCCCATTTTCCATAACGACCATTCCGAAGGCACTGTCCTCAACAGTGAACTGTGCCGGATCCCAATCTCCCCAGGCGTTTCCGGTCTCTTGTTGTTGGTTTAACTTATGATAGGTACTGCCTAAGCAATATTTTGGGCGGTAATTGTCCATCATCCAAAGTGTTAAATCTAATGCGTGTGTGCCGATGTCAATCAAAGGACCGCCGCCCTGCTCTGCAGCATTGAGAAAAACACCCCAGGTTGGGACGGCACGGCGCCGAAGTGCGATCGCACGGCTGTAATAGATTTCTCCGAAGGTTCCTGCTGCGGCTTCGTTTTTCAAAAAACGATTTTCGTCTGTGTGACGGTTTTGGTAACCGATTGTGAGAAGTTTGCCGCAGGTAACCGATGCATCATACATCTTTTTGGCTTCAGCTGCATTAATTGCCATCGGCTTTTCACACAGGACATGCTTGCCGGCCTGCAGCGCGTCAACGGTGATCAAGCTGTGCGAACGATTTGGAGTACAAACGTGTACCGCGTCAATGCTTGTGTCCTGCAAAAGCGCGCGGTAATCCGTATAGACTTTTGCATCGGGGGTACCGTAGCTAATCTTTGCCTGTTTTGCACGCTGCGGGTTAATGTCACAAAAAGCGACCATTTCCACATTTGCCAGTTTGCTTAGTGCGGGCATGTGTTTGCCGTTTGCAATCCCGCCGCAACCGATGATACCGATGCGGACTGTTTGTGTATGTTTCATAGCTTGTTCTCCATCTAAAAAATGCATGTTTCATTATAGCATGTTGTGTGAAAAAGTCAATGCAGCAACAAAATTTTCTGTTTGAGTCTTGTACGTTTGTCAATGATGTGAGACTGAAAAAGCAATAGAGTTATTGTTGAGGAAACGAGTTTGTTGACGGAGGGAGGGCGCAGCCCGACCGGAGTCAACAAACTCGGGTGGTCTCCAATTCCTGCCGTTTTTGGATTGGGGATTTCCATCCCAGCACCGCCATCGGAATGCGGTTGGATCGCCGCAGATAACGCCTCATCGAAACCAGCAAATCCTCGTAAGAATAAAATCGCAAATAGCTGTAGAATCGCTCCTGATCGCTGCGGTGGCTGCGCTCTATCTTGCCATTGTGCCAAGGCGTCCTGGGCCGAAGCAGCTTATGTATAATATGAAGCTTCCCACAAAGCACGTCCAACGGATGGATGCGGTTAGTCCTTGCCGTATGGGGAAACTCTCCGCCGTTGTCCGTTTGTATCTGGGCCGGTGCATAGCCAAAATAACAGATCGCACGTTTCACAAAGTCTATGGTGGAA
>JAXDZV010000008.1:0-2248 GCA_034086705.1 Eubacteriales bacterium
TTCTGTTACCGCGGGTATCATAGCTCTGCTTAATCCGTTTGCTACGGTTACCGTACTCATGGTTTACAGCGGAATTTGTTTGATTGTGGATGGGCTATTTGATGTTTATGCATTATTCTATATTCACCGTGTAATCCGTAAGTTGAAACAGCGAGAGGAAGCTGCACAGATTCCCCCAGCGCATTTTGAGAACTGAAGAACGCCTTCGAAATTTCCTATGACAAGGAGATCACATCGCATGAGACGACGCCGATTCCGCATTTTTTATTTCTGTTTTTTAGGGGTATGTATTCTGCTCAGTTCACTTGCACTGCTGTATGTTTTTGTGCAGCTGCGGCAATTTGAGCGCACGCAGCCGGAATATTTGTTACAGGCAGCGGTGCATCAGATGCAGCGTGCTTGTGATACAGATACTTTGGAAAGTATTTTGACTCTTCCTGCTGAGCTGCAAGGCAGCTTCAAACAAGGAAATGCAATTTTTACGGAATATCAAGAATTGCTCGCACGCGAAGACCTTTCTTTTGCGCACAAAGCCGGTACGGCAACCCAAGCACAGACAGATTATATCATACGTGCAGGCGATGTACCGGTGGCAACTGTACATATGCGCGTGACTGCGCAGGATACAAAGCTTGGTTTTTTGCCGATTACCGAATACGAAATAACATCTGTTGAGCCTGCCTACACAGCGTATCATATGACATTACCTGCATCCCTCACTTTACGTGTTAATGATGAAAAACAGAAGGGCAGGGAAACGGAAAACGGCATTGTGTATAATGTTGTCTTTTTTGACCGCCCGACAATTACCATTGAGGATATGTATCGAAACGTTATACAGTATGAAGAAGGAATGGAGGTATCCGTTGAGGACTATATTATTACAGTGCCTGAGAATTACAAAGTACGTTTAGGTGAAGTTGATTTGCTGCAGGAAAATGCCACATTTGCGGATAATCCGGAATACAAGTATGTAGCACAGTACTGTGAGGACCTCCCTAAGAATTGCACTTGGAAGGTGTCTGTACTTGCGCAGTCTTTGAAACTTGTTGTCACAGATAATTTGGGCAACACCTATGAGCCAGGCTTTACAGACGGGGCATATATCTGTACCAGCCAGGCGGGCGCAGCATCGGTTCCCGCAGAGATTTCGTCGCAGATTGACCCTTTAACGGTTGCGCAAACGGTTGCTAAGTATCTTACGCAGGATTTAGGTACCAAAGCGCAATCTTACGGTTATTTTACAATAAAAAAATATTTAATTAACGATTCTTATCTGGATGACAAGTATTGGAAGTGGGCGACGAACATTGATGTGGCTTTTACAAGTATTCACACGCTCTGCAATCCACCTTTTTTGGATGAAAAAGTCAGCAATTATGTGCGGTACAGCGATACATGCTTTTCATGTGACGTTTCTTTTTTCTACCATTTTAAGACTTCGATTTCGGAAGTGAAGGATTTCCATAACGATACCTATTATTTTGCCTATACTGTTGATCCTACCAAATCACAAAAGCCTGCATGGTATCTTGTCGAGTGCGTCAGCCGTACCGAAGAAGCAAACCAAGAAAGTCAAATGCAGCAAGGGGGAGACGCATGAAACGCAGAATAGATTCCGTGCCGCGTCGTATTTTGTGCGGAGTTTGGAGAACGGTTATTTTGCTTGTGACGGTTCTTTCTGTTTTTGTAGGAACGGTATTCGGTGCTTTGCGCATGATATGCAGTAATATTTCTCCGGCTGCCAAGCGAGTGTTTGTGACAACAATGCTGGAAACCGGTCAAATGAAATTTTTGGCATATTTGTTTGTTTCGTCGGAGGAGATTCGATCCCTTGTTAATTCCAATTCGCTACAAGAATGTAATGACGCTGTTGATAGTTCTTTGATTCATATCAATGTGGAGTCGGAACAGCCGAAGAATACGCAAGAGGAGCAGCTTACAGTGACACGCATCAGCGGTCGAACATTTTTGGCAACGATGATTGTATTGCGAGATCCTTCCAGACTTTCACTTGCTTCTATTTATCCCTGGCGGGAGAAAGGGGTAACGCTGGATACATTGGTCAAAGATGCAGGCGCAATCGGTGGAATCAATGCAGGTATTTATAATTCCACCAATAATACAGGCGGCTCACCTTATGGCATTGTCGTATGCAACGGCGAAATACAATACAATCGCCCTGAGCAGTTTCCGGGTCTTGTGATGATCGGGTTGACCGAAGACAATATCTTGCAAATTGTAGATA
>JAXDZV010000011.1:0-33746 GCA_034086705.1 Eubacteriales bacterium
AGCGCCAAGCTTGGCCGTAATGAGGGAGAGGGAATGCAGTTTTTGCTGCAATTTGATCGGGCAGTAAGCGGCGTGTGGTTTGAAATTTCTCCGTTGGTCAGCGCTGATAACGTTTTGAATGAGGTGGAATGTTATCGGCAGCACTATATTTTGCATTCAGCAAATTATGAAGGATTATGGCACGGTGCAACTGCCACTTCGCTTGGCATTTTTCCCAACGGATACTACCCGATGGGACTTGTACCGATTGACTATGCAGAAAAAACATGGGAAAATATCTATGAGGATAACCGCAAAAGCGATATAGCGGCCGGAAACCTGCAGGGCTACTGGATTACCGTTTGGTCTGCAATGGATCAAGCGCCGGGGGTATACACGGGTACGGTTACGGTACACTATGATGGCGGAGAAGATTTTGAAATTCCGGTTGAAGTCGAGGTATGGGATATAACACTTCCACGGGAACGAGCGGTGCGTAGTGCATTCCGGTATACCAACGGGACAAAAACGGTACCCAAACGTGACAGCAGCGGAAATATCACCGGTACCAAAGCTTCCAGCCGTCCTAATTCAACGGTAGGGACTTACTATTCGGATACCTTTGGGTTGCGGATAAATTCGGAAGATATTCTGGAGTTGAATCGTGCTTATTATGACTTCGGACAGAAATACCGAATAACGGTTTTTGACCCGCCGACAACGGAGGAAATCTACGGGGATCTGACCAGCGATGAAGCTATTGCAAAATGGGTCTCGGATATTACGGAATATGTTAAGAGGCCGGAAACAACGTGCTTCCAGGTAAGGTGGATCGGCGATGGAAACGGAGGCCCCAGCGAGTGGGATATCAAGTTGGCAGAAGCGCTGAAGGAAGCCGGAATCGACGACAAAGCGGTTTATTACGCCTTGGATGAACAAACCGGCTACAATCCGACGGATGCAAAGGAAATTCTGGCTCGCAAAGAGCTGATGCCGCGTGCAATTACGATGTCTACAACGTCTTTGGAGGGCGAATATCTGAAGGCGATTAATTGCTATTGTCCGAAATGGGGCGCATATGATGCACCCGGAGAATTGTGGGGGCAGCAAGTTAAGAGCGAGGCGTGGATCCGTGATAAACTTGCAAATGGGTATGATGTCTGGTGGTACAGTGCATTGGATCCCAATCCGCCGGCAGCGAGCTATATGCTGGTAGACTGGCTGATGTCTGCCCGGATTGTGCACTGGATGCAGCGTGACTATGGTGTACAGGGAGAATGGTACTTTCAGATGTCTATGTGGTATTATGACGGTATAGATGCAAACGGAAGCTGGGAAGGCATGTGGAAGGATCCATGGTCAGATCCGTATACGTACTACCGCAACGGTCGGGGGTTGTATGCAGGGGACGGACAGATTGTACTGCCCGGCTATGTACGTGCAGTAACGCGCACCAATTCGGAAACCGGCGAAAAATACAAGCTTTTGTTTTCAGCAGATGGGTATGTGAACAAGAACATTCCGGTGCCGACGGTGACGCTGGAAGCGATTCGCGACGGCTTTGAGGACATCGAGTATTTAGTGATGGCGGAAGAGAAGATACAAAACGCTATGCAGGCGCTTGGCATTACGGAGTATACGTTGGATACGCTGATGGATACCTACTACAAGCAGATTTACAAAGAGGGAGTTAACCGCGATCTGACTTCTTTGTACGATCATAATAATCCAGAGCTAATGGAAGATATGCGGTGCATTTTAGCAGAGGATATTCTGCGGCAAGATTGCAACACGATCGTGGCGGTTGAGACGACCTCTGATACGGTACGTACTATCCGTGTATTTACCGATACGCAAACAACGGTGTGTATGGATGGGCAGACGATTTCGGCACAGGCGTACGAAAACGGATATCTGTATGAGATACCGGTACAAAAGGGTGCGGAGAAAATTCTCACAAAAGAAATCACGGTTGGCGAGCATGTCTTTCATCGCATTTTGAATTTCGACAATCTGGACCAATATGGCTGGCCGACGGCTTAAAAAACTGTTGCACAATCACAATATATAAAAGAACCGGGCTTTTTATAAAGCCCGGTTCTTTTATGGTAGGTTGTTAGTAAGTTATGCCCTGCGTTATAAATCGTCCGCATCCTGCTGCGGTATTTGCGGTGGCGCACCGCGGAGAGTTTCTTCGGTATTTCCGGTCCAACTACCTTGCGGATCCATAGGATATTCCGTATCACGCCAACCGGAAACAATTGCTTGAGCACCAGGTTGTGCTATCATGCCGTTTGCAGAATGTTTGTTGTGGCGTTTTTTGTTATTACGTTTCATGAAATTCTCCGTTTTGGATGGAATTTTTGTGTATACAGTATGCTACAAATCGGTGTGGATTATGCAAATATGCGGCAAAATAGTACGGCGAAGAAAAGATTCAGCAGCATGACACACAATGCGGAGAAAATCGCATATCGACACTTTCGTATACCGACAGCGCCGAAATACACTGTTACAACATAGAACACCGTTTCTGAAGAGCCAAGAATGACGGAACCAAGAGAGCCTGCCGGGCTATCTACGCCACAGCTTTCGAAAATTTCGTTGAGTTGGGCAATGGATGCGCTGCCGGAGATTGGCCGTAGCAAGAGAAGAGGAATCAGTTGTACTGGTAAGTCAAGCGCTTTTGTAATAGGAGCAAGCCAACGTTCAATGCAGCTTAGCAGGCCGCAGGTGCGTAGCATCGAAACGCCGCAAACCAGCATCAGAAAGACCGGCAACAGTTGTGCGGTTTGCCGCAATCCCGTTGCTGCTCCGTCTGCAAAAGCATCAAAACTTTTCTGCTTGCACAGAAAAAACAGCCCTATGCCGGCAAAAAGCAGGGGCAGAAGCATACTTGTCAGATCAGATATCCATTTCATAGATGGTTCATGCTCGCGTTGCGGATATTTTCTGTCTTTTTACATGCTGTGCGCGTTTTTGAGAATACGTTGCGGCAAAACGGCAGATGCATATGGCACAAACACAGCTCAGCGCGGAGCACAGCCAGCTGGGCAGGAGAATCCGGAATGGATCCGTTGATCCGGCTGCATGGCGGATTGACAGAAGTGTTGTGGGAAGCAGGCTGAAAGCAGCAGTGTTCAGAACCACAAATGTGATCATATCGTCACTGGCTATACCCGCTGGCGCATCTTTTGCCATGGCTTGCATGGCTGTGATGCCAAAAGGTGTGGCTGCATTGCCTAACCCAATGAAATTTGCGCTCAGAGAAGCGGCAATTGCCTGCAGAGCTGGCAAGTTGTTGGTGGTTTTTGGAAATATCTTGCATAAAAGCGGGTGCAGCCAACGGGTCAAAATGCGAAGTGTTCCTGCTTGTCGGGCGGTTTCCATCAGGCCTCCCCAAAAGCACATCGCACCACCAACAGTTACACACAGGCGAATTGCCTGCGGAATACTTTCCAATATACCGTTTGCCAGCGCCTGTGTGTTGTGACTGCACAGCGCAAAAAGCGGGCAAACAATGCACAGTACACCGAAGATTTTGCCGATCAAAAGAATTCACACCTTTCATCTTGACATTTTTTATAAGTTGTGGTATCTTTTGTTAGGAAGAGAGAAAAATGCTATTATTTAAATATACGTAAATATAAGAAAGGATATATATCATGAAATCTACGGGGATTGTAAGACGGATTGACGAGCTTGGAAGGTTCGTTCTGCCAATCGAGATTCGCGAAAATCTTGATATCGGACCTAAGGATTCGCTTGAAATCTATGTAGAGGGCAGCCGTATTATTCTCAAAAAGTTTCAGCCGTGCTGCATCTTTTGCGGAGAGGCGGATAATGTGGTGCTATACCGCGACAAGCTCATTTGTGCACAGTGCAGAAAAGAGCTCAGCGAAAAGAATCTCTAAGGTCAACGTATTGTATGCGACACCCGGCTGAAAAAGACGCGGCTGACGGAAACGGCTCTGCACGTTGGCATGTTTGGCTTCGTTATGCGCTATTTGGCCTTTTCATATTTTTTTTGCTATTGCTGCAGCGCACGACGTTAACAGATTGGACGGTATTACATATGGGGGCTGATCTTTTGCTGGGCCCTCTTTGTTGGCTTGCATGCCGGCGGGGGTTACTCCCCACCGGCATTTATGCCCTTTGTGTGGGGATGCTTTTGGATTTATCCGGGAGCACACAGGTAGTCTTCATGCCGCTTTTGTATCTTTTGTTAGGCGCTTTTGGTTGTGTTTGCTGTAGGCGTTTATTTGTCGGAAAATTCGGCGGGTACTTGTTGATTTTATGCAGCTGTACTTTGTTGCGTAGTATTGCGGAGCTCTGTTTTGCTATGGTACGTTGGCAACAGGTGTTGTCGGTGCATGTTATTTTGCAGGGGACATTACCGCGTTTTCTGTTCAGTTTTGCAGCAGGTATGTGTATATATCCGATTTGCAATCTTTTGCTTGCTGACAAACACCGTAGGCAGGAAAAGATGCCCACGTAGATTTTATCCGCTTAGACTCCAAATGACCGGATAAGGATGATCCTTTATGAAAAAAAGAGAATACCCAGTTTGTATTGTAACCAATCGGGCGAGTGGCTCTGTACGTGCGGGGCACCCTTGGCTGTCAGAAAGCGATATTCGTTCGATGTCTGCAGAGGTTGCGCCGGGAGATATTGTAGATGTGTTGAACCCACGCGGCAAATACCTTGGCAGTGGCTTTTATAATCCTATCTCAAAAATTCGTGTGCGCATTTTTTCAACAAATGCCAATGATACCTTTGACGACGCGTTTTGGGAGCGAAGAGTTCGCTATGCACTTTCCTATCGGCGTAGTGTATTGCATGCGGCAGATGATTTTGCTTGTTGCCGTTTGATTTTTGGTGAAGCGGATTTCTTCCCCGGATTGACGGTAGACCGTTTTTCAGATGTGTTAGTAGCGCAAATTGCGTCAGTTGGAACAGAACGCATTAAAGATTGTATCTTTCGTGCACTCGTACGCCAGCTGCGAGCCCAGGGGCAGACAATTCATTGTTTATATGAGCGCAATGATGCTGCAGTACGGCGTGCTGAAGGGTTGGAGCCGCGTTGCGGTTTTTGGACTGGAGAAGGTCTTACAAACGGCAACGGAATTGTTACAATTACGGAAAACGGCATTCAATATGCCGTAGATTATATCATAGGGCAAAAAACCGGATTCTTTTTGGACCAGAAATATAATCGGCTTGCGGTGGCTGCATTGGCAAAGGGGCGCCGTGTTTTGGATTGCTTTACCCATACAGGTGCGTTTGCTTTGAACGCAGTTGCAGGAGGTGCGGAGCATGTGACGGCAGTTGATATTTCGCAGGATGCTATGGAACAAGCACGGCAGAATGCACTTCTCAACAGGATGACGGAAAAAATTGAATTTGTAACCGCCGATGTTTTTGCATATCTGGAGAAGCAGCTACAGGCAGGAAAAGGCGCATTCGATTTTGTAATATTAGACCCTCCTGCTTTCACCAAAAGTAAAAGTACTGTGGATAGCGCAGCACGCGGATACAGGCAAATTAATACGCAGGCAATGCGCCTTTTGGAGCGTGGCGGCTATCTTGCCAGTTGTTCCTGCTCACATTTTATGACACCTGACCGTTTTGAACAGATGTTGCGCGAGGCGGCATATGATGCGGGTGTACATCTGCGGTTAATTGAACAGCGTGCACAGGCACCGGATCACCCGGTGCTGTTCGGGGCACCGCAGACCGAGTATCTGAAGTTTTATCTTTTTCAGGTGGTTTAGAGGGGCAGCACAAAAAACCGCCCTGTTTAGCAGGGCGGTTTTTCCTTATGTTTCTACGGTTACAGTGCAAGTTGTTCTGCTTCTTCCGCGGTATGGCACAGGGGGCTTGTCCCGTTTTGATAAGCCAACAGTTCTTTTTGGTATGCTTCAATGACTGCACGTTCCATCATACCGCGAAATTCGGCGTTGATCGGATGTACAATGTCGCGATAAGTGCCGTCAGGATTCTTACGGCTGGGCATGACAATAAAATACTTGTCTTTGGCATGGATCACTTTGATATCATGTACTGCAAACTGGTTGTCAAACGTAACGGACACAACCGCTTTCATGGGACCTTCTTCAAATAGCTTTCTGATTTTAATGTCTGTAATAATCATTTCCTATTCCCCCGTATGATGCAATGTCTTATGACGGTGCTTTCTTGCTCGTCTTCCTCATTATACAGGGAATTTGTGAAAAGGATAGGGCGCATTTGAAATTATTTTATTAATACTTTAACGAAAAAATGTCACAAAAGTGAGCAAAACATGAATTTATGGCGTCTTTTTAAAGATGGTGTTGAAATTTCTTTGCTTACTGAAAGCGACTGAAATTAAGTAAAATCGGAAGGGAGATGCGGCTTATGAATCAGCAGACGCTGCACGGACTGTCGGATATTTCAAAAACGGAGAATCGGTTGTTTTTTATTGGAATCGGCGGCATATCCATGAGTGCACTGGCAATGATTGCACATCACTTGGGGTATTGCGTGGCGGGCTCAGACCGCACAGACAGCGCAACATGCGCCCGGTTACGGGCTGCCGGGATTGACGTTGCAATTGGGCATGATGCCAGCCACATTATGCCGGGGGATGTTGTCATATACAATGCAGCAATCACACAAGACAATTCGGAGTTTGCACGTGCCGAGCAGATGGGGTTGCGCCGCATATATCGCACGGATTTTTTGGCAGCACTGATGGGAGATTATCCGTTTGCAATCGGTATTGCCGGGATGCACGGAAAATCAACGGCCAGCGCTATGCTTTCACATATTTTGCTGCATGCGTGCAAAGATCCGACGGTACTGATCGGTGCGGAGCTGCCGGAAATCGGCGGTGCATTCCGGGTTGGGCACGGTGACACCTTTGTTTTTGAAGCATGTGAATATAAAGATTCTTTTCTTTCGCTGCGGCCGACGATTGGTGTGGTGCTGAATGTGGAAATGGACCACCCTGATTATTTCAAGGATATGACACAAATCATAACTTCCTTTCGCCGATATCTGGCGCTTCCGGGACCACAGGGACATATTGTTGTCAATGCAGACTGCATAGAGGCTATGCAGGCCGCACAAGATTCGCCGTCACAGGCGGTTACTTTTGCAATCGAACACCGGGCTGCGTTTCAAGCGGTGCAGATTCGGTTGGAAAAAGGCCTGCCGTCGTTTTGGATTTTACATGACGGGGAGCCGTTTTGTGAGGTAGAACTTCAAGTCAGCGGCCAGCACAATGTAATGAACGCCCTTGCCTGCTGTGCGGCAGCATATTTGTGTGGGCTGCAGGCACAGGAAATTGCCGACGGCCTTTCTTCCTTTACAGGGATACGGCGCCGGATGGAATATAAAGGCTGCTTTCCGGGGACAACAGCCGCCGTATATGACGATTTTGGCCATCATCCGACCGAGGTGCTTTCTACGCTGCGTGGTGCGCGCAGGATGTGCCGGGGGCGGTTGTATTGTGTGTTTCAGCCACATACCTACAGCAGGACCAAGGCTCTTTTCTCAGCGTTTACACAGGCATTCGCTCCTGCAGACGAAACCCTTTTTGTCGATATTTATGCTGCACGGGAACCCTTTGATCCAGATGTGTCTGCTGCGCTTTTGGCTGCACAGACTCCGCATGCACGCTATTGCAAATCTGAACAAGAGCTGACGCAAGTTTTATCTGCTGAATTGCAAGATGACGATATGCTGGTGATTATGGGTGCCGGCGATATAAGCCGGTATGCCGCCACTGTCTGTACCGAGGGAGAAAAAAAGGTATGACACAGACACGCCAGAGCAGTGCCACCCGTATTGCGGCGCTGGATGTTTTACGTGGAATTGCCGTCGTACTGATGGTGGTTCACCATTTTCTGTATGACTTGGTTGAATTCTGCGGTGCGCCGGCGTATTTGTTTTCCAACCCGGTTTTTGATGTATTGCATTATTTGTTTGCCGGTTTATTGATATTACTTTCCGGTGTAGCCAGCAGATTCTCGCGTAGTAATCTGCGCCGCGGAATCAAGCTGGCGGGGATAGCGCTTGCATTGACGGGCGTTACTATGCTGTTGTCTATGCCGATTGTATTTGGTGTGCTGCACTTGCTTGCTTGCTGTATGATTTTTTACGGATTAGCGGGGCCTGTGTTGGAACGGTTGCGTGGGTTTACAGCGCCTGTTTGGTATGCGGCGTTGGGGGGAGCATCTTTATTCCTGCGGGAATGGTTGAATCCGGTTAGTATCGGCTTTCTTTTTCCGTTGGGTTTGGTGGCGCCCGGCTTTTTTTCTGCCGATTATTTTCCTCTGTTTCCCTGGCTTTTTGTGTTCCTGATGGGCACTTATTTGGGCGGCCCGATTAAAGCGGGTAGATTTCCCGCTTTTTTTTATAAGATTTCCCCCGGGTTTTTCGGAGCTGTCGGACGGCACGCACTGATCGTCTATCTTCTTCATCAGCCGGTGTTATTCTGCCTTGCAAAATGCCTCGCATATTTTATTCCTTTTTCCTAAGTTCATTCTTTTGCGGAAAAAGACTTGACGCGGTTGCCAAATCAATGATAGAATACAAAAAACGACAAAGAGAGGTATTGTTGTATGGATCAAAATCAAATGCAGTATGCAGCCCCGTATCCGCCGGCGCAGCCGGCTGCGCCGGTTCCGAATACGCAGGCAAAATCCGGTATGATTCTCGGCATTATTGCCATGGTGTTGTGCGAATTTCCTATCGGCAGCATAGTAGCAATTTTTTTGGGAATTTTGGCGATTCGTAAATCTAATGCCGGGCGTGCGGTTGCCAATGCCGGCGGCGGCAGAAAGGCAATGGCAATTATCGGAAAAATATTTGGCATCGTTTCTTTAGTAGTTGGCTGTATTATGACGGTTGTTTGGCCGATTTATTTTGTTGTATTTGTTGTAATTTGCCGCGTCTTCGCTGAGGCGATAGCAACCTATACGCCGCAGTTTTTTGCAGCTGGTTTTTAAGTTTTTGATAGAGACTAAGTTTACGAATATTTAAAAAGGGATGTCCCTACAGATTTACTGTAGGGACATCCTAATTTGTTTTTGCCGGATATTGAACTTTTGAAACTGTAAAAAGTATTTGTACAAACATACCGCTGACTTGGAAAAGAGAGGACTGCAAAGATGAAAAATCAGCGATAGGGACGCAGCGCAGCAATGATCGTATCTTCGTCCAGTTCGATATACTCGGTTCCTTCCAGAGTGAGTGGCTGGCCGGGCAGCTGAATTTCTTTATATGTCAGCTTATCATATGAAAAAAGCAAATCCACATGCGTCATGAAGTTTTCTACAGTCATATCAGAATAGACATAGCCGCTAAGCGTGCGGAATAATTCCGGTGCATTTGCGAGCGTGGTGTAGATATTTAAATTATCTAGCAGGCTTTTTCCGAAAGAACGCGCAAGCTGCATTCGGCTGACATTTCCGTCGGTATAAGCTACATAACGCAGCATGGAGAATGCTGCTTTTCCTGTCAAAGTCTGCTGGCCTGCCTTGATAGAGACTGTGGATCCGTCGGCAGGATCTTCAAAAACAATATCTTGCGGCACATCAAAGCGAACACCGCCGAGCTGATTAACGGTATTGATAAAGCCTTTCGGTGTAAATAAAACATAATAATCGATTGGCAGACCGGTCAGCGCGGTGATTTTGTCGCGGAAAAAGCCGATTCCCTTAGCGGTCAGCACAGAACCAAGCGTCATGGAATTCCCGGCAACTACTACGCGGGCATTGTTTGGAATTGAAAGCAGCAACGCGGTTTTTTCTTCCTTATCGATACGCAACAGAAGAATGGCATCAGCGCTGATGGTATACGGTTTGTCGTAACTCAGTTCTTCATCGGAAAGTTGCGAAACGGCAGGAATGGTACTTTGCCCATAAGAATAGCTGGATGCAAAGGTTGATATGTAGGCATAGGAATCCGGCAGATAATCAACGCCGGCAATTAAGATGGTAAAAGAAGAACCATTGATGTTGGACAAATCTGTATCTGTTTGTGCTTGGTTGTTCACTTGTTCGTCAGCATCGGGCGTGGGCTGCTCAGTTTGTTTGTCTGTGAGAAGTCCGCCTTGAAAGCTCTGCACGGCAAATGGGGTTAAAAACAGTGCCAAAAGCCCGAAAATGAGCAGGGCTATAACAAAAGTAATGGAAAAATTTTTGAGTGAATCCATATCGTCTCCGTTCTGCCGCATATACGGCGGCAATCGTCTGCATGCTTATTATAGCGCTTAAAGAATTTTTTTGCAAGGGGAAAGACGGAAAATTAACATATATGGTACAGCGGGAGGTATTTTCCAGCAGGGCGTAAACGGATTGGATGGTTATTTTTTCTTTTTTTGATAAAGGGCTTTCTTTTTGTACGGGATTTTGCTATAATAAAATCGGAAGTATACTGGACGAAAGGAACTGTATGTCGGCAGAGTATATATAAAAATGAAAAAGAGTTGTGCAAAAAGAAACGAAAGATTTAATAAGGTCGGCGGTGAAGCTGTTTTAGAAGGCGTCATGATGAGAGCGGGCAGTCGTAGCTGCACGGCTCTACGTATGCCGGATGGATCTGTGCGCGCTGTTTTGAGCAGTTTTCATTCTGCACGTGAAAAATATAAGATATTACGGGCACCGATTTTGCGCGGTATTGTCAGTTTTGTTGAAAGCATGGTGCTCTCGTATCATACGCTGACGCTGTCTGCACAGGCCATCGGTGCAGACGAAGAAGAGACAAAATTTGAAAAGTGGTTGCAGCGCGTGTTTGGAAAGAGCATCTATGATGTGATTATGGTGATCGGAACAGTGCTGGGTGTTGTGCTTGCTTTTGGACTTTTTTTCTACTTACCGATGTTTTTAACAAAGTGGTTTGATACACTTAGCGGTGGCTCGCTTGGCTGGTTTAAAAATTTGATGGAAGGCAGCATGCGTATTCTGATTTTTGTCGGATACATAGTGCTGGTCGGTCTTATGCCGGATATTCGCCGTACGTTTCAATACCACGGCGCAGAGCACAAGAGCATTTTATGCTATGAAAGCGGGGCAGAACTAACGGTGGAAAATGTACGCCGTTGCCGTCGTTTTCATCCGCGTTGCGGTACAAGCTTTATCTTCGTAGTCATGATTTTGTCTATCATTGTGTTTTCTTTTGTAACATGGGACACGTTGTGGTTGCGGCTGTTGTTGAAACTACCGTTGTTACCGCTGATTGCAGGGGTTGGGTTTGAGTTTTTAATATACGCGGGCAAGCACGATAACTTGCTTACCAAGATTGCAACAGCCCCCGGGATGTGGATGCAGCGTCTGACAACGCGTGAACCAGACGATGCGCAAATCGAGATTGGAATTACGGCTTTGCAAGGGGCGCTGGCTGATGAATTTCCTGATTTGCAAATGGAAGCGGTGCCGGACATGAAAGATACATACCAAGTGGTGTTTCTGCATCCGACGGAAAACGGAACAAACCGTGACGATACTTGAGCAGCGCCGTGCGCTGCGAGATGCGCTGACGGCAGCACCGGCATCTGTGGGGATTCATGATGCTGCGGTTGAGGCAGACGGTATCCTGTGTTATGTACTGGGGGTGGATCCTGGGAAGTTGCTTTGTAATGGCGCGCAGGAATTGCCGGATGCGTTGTACAGACAAGCACAGGCCCTGCTTGCCCGGCGTTTGTGCGGGGAGCCGTTACAATATCTTATCGGTAGTGCAGACTTCTTCGGTCTGTCCTTTCTGGTATCTCCGGGTGTACTGATTCCGCGTGCGGATAGTGAGGTCTTGGTGGAAGAGGCGCTTGCGGAACCGTTTTTGGGGCCCGTATACGATGTATGCTGTGGAAGTGGCTGTCTTTTGTTGTCGATTTTATCGTATCGCAAGGAAATGCAGGGAACAGGAATAGACTTTTCAAATGTGGCGCTGTCGGTAGCGCGTGAAAACGGTGCCCGGCTTGGCTTGGCAGATCGTGTCTGCTGGATGCAATGGGATGTACTTGCGGACGAATTACCGATCGAGCCGACAGATCTGATTCTTTGCAATCCTCCGTATATTCCCAGCGCTATGTGTGCGATGCTGGATCAGACTGTTTTGCAGGAACCGATGTTGGCTTTGGACGGAGGCGAAGATGGGCTGCGGTTTTATCGTATTCTCTTACCGCGCTTATTGAAGCTGCTGCGGCCTGGCGGCAGGCTCTTGTTTGAAATCGGCTCAGAACAAGCGGACGCGCTGAAGGCATTAGCAAAAGGGTTGCCTCTGACTATGTATGTGCGACGAGATTACGGTGGCCGTGACCGTGCAGTGATATTTACAAAAAAACAGACATAAACAAGGAAACGGAAACATAGAATGAAAAAAGGGATGAAAACGATCGGCAGGTTGGTACCCGTTGTACTGATCTGCGCAGTGGCTGTTGCGGCTTTAATGCTGCTGACCGGTTGGATCGGGCATGGTGCAAGATCCAATACCACGGTTGCTGTGGTGGCGTATGCGCAACAGACGGAGGAGCTTTCATTTCGGCAAACAACACAAGAGGTAGCTTTGCAGACACCTGCACAGACACAGGAATATCAAGGAGAAAATCCACTGCCTTTGTCGTCTGTTTTACAGCTTCCGGAACTTCCCAACGGTTGCGAATTTGTGTCGCTGTGTATGGTTTTGGAATATTACGGGTATGCCTGCGATAAAGTTGAATTGGTACGGAAATATTGTCCGCTGGTGCCTTTCGCGCAGGGCAACCCAAACCAAGCATACATCGGTTCACCCTTTGCGGGGGAACGCGGTCTTGGATGCTATGCGCCGGTGGTGCTTTCGGCGGCAAATCGGTTTTTGCAGGATCATGAAGCAAACCTGCTGGCAAAATATGCATTTGCAACAAGTATTTCGTCTCTTTTAGAGTGGATTGATCAGGGCGTACCGGTTATTTTATGGGCGACAGTGGATATGACAAATGATTTTTCTTTGGCAACAGAATGGGTTGCAGACGGAGAGGAATTTGCCTGGCACCGCTATTCGCATTGTTTGGTATTGACAGGCTATACGCAACAGAGCTATATTTTTCAAGATCCGCTGCGCGGGCAGATTAGTTATGATCGTGCAGCATCTGAAAACAGTTTTACGGCCCTCGGGTGTCAGGCTATCGTGATCACAGGGGCAGAGCGTTGAACAGAGGCAATTGGAAAGTGAGGAACCCGGTTTGAAACGAAAATGTGTTTGCTGTTTGTTCGGCGGCAAGTCAACGGAATATGAGGTATCATTGATGAGCTGTTCTTGCGTGCTGGAACAGATAGACCGAAGCCGCTGGGATGTGCTGCTGGTCGGAATCACACGACAAGGTCTTTTTTATCTGTACGACGGAGAGATTTCAAGTATTCGTTCTGATACATGGCAGAATGATTCGGCGCATTTACGGCGGGCCGTGTTTGCACCGGAACAAAGCGGCGGTTGTCTGTATACGGTTGATGCATCCGGTATTTGTCTTAAGAGGCACACGGTTGATGTTATATTGCCGATGGTGCATGGCGCTTATTGCGAAGATGGCAGACTGCAAGGATATTTGGATTTATGTGGGATTCCGTACGTCGGCGCAGGTTGCGGGGCTTCTGCAGTTTGTATGGATAAAGTATATACAAAACGAATTTTGCAAAGTTGCGGTGTCCGGCAGGCCTCCTATGCTGTTCTGACGGCAGCTCAGGTGCATCGGGATTTGATACAGGCTGTTGCGTTTGCAAAGCGTGTTGGGGTGTATCCGTTGTTTGTCAAGCCGGCCAATGCCGGTTCTTCCATTGGCATTAGTAAGGCAAAAAACGATAAAGAGCTTGCGCAGGCGCTACAAACTGCGATAAAATTTGATTCTAAGCTGTTGGTTGAAGAGGCGATTGTAGGCAAAGAGGTGGAAGTAGCAGTGTTAGATGGAACGCCGCCCTATGCTGCAACTCCCGGTGAGATTGTTCCCGGTGCCGAATTCTATGATTATATGGATAAATACCAAAACGGTAAGAGTCAAACGTTAATTCCTGCAAGAGTATCGGCGCGTTCGATAGAACGACTGCGGGAGCGTGCAGTATACATTTTCGGCCAACTTGGGTGCCGTGGACTTGCCAGGGTTGACTTTTTTGTCAGCGGAACGGAAGAAGCAGAGGAAATCATTTTCAATGAGATTAACACTTTGCCCGGTTTCACATCGATTAGCATGTATCCGAAAATGCTGATGCATGACGGACATAGCTATGCAGGACTAATTGACACGCTCTTGGAACAGGCAATCACGCAGAATGAAAGGGAGCAGGGATGAGCACGGCAGAGCAGCAAACGCGGCAACGACCGATCGGCGTTTTTGACAGTGGCCTTGGGGGGTTGAGCGCAGTACGGGAAATTCGAACGCTTTTACCGCAAGAAGATATTATTTATTTTGGGGATACCGGCAGGGTTCCCTATGGAACAAAGTCTGAACAGACCATACGTAAGTATGCAGCGCAGGATGCAGCATTCTTGGCCGGTATGCAGCCAAAAGCTTTGGTGGTGGCATGTGGAACGGTAAGTTCTGTGGCGTTGGACGAATGTCGAAAAATTTTTTCCCCCGGTCCGGTTCTTGGGGTAATTGAGCCTGCATGCAGTAGTGCGCTAAAAACCACCCATGTGGGGCGCATTGGTGTTCTGGCTACGGAGACTACCGTGCGCAGCGGTGCTTTTCGACGGGCATTGCAGCAAGCAGATGTATCGGTACAGGTACGTGAGGTTTCCTGTCCCTTGTTTGTGCCGCTTGTGGAAAATGGCTTCTTTGCACCGGATGATCCTATTCCGCAGATGGTTGCAAGGCGGTATTTGCATGAACTTGCCGCATGGCGGCCGGATACGGTAATTCTGGGATGTACCCATTATCCGCATTTGCGTAGTGCGATTGCTGCGGCATTGCCGCAGGTTGCTTTGGTAGATACGGGAGCAGAAGTGGCAAGGGCACTTGCGCAGACACTTACGGCGCGGGATATGCGTGCTAAAAGAGAAAACGGGAGGATGCAATTTTTTGTAACCGATACTCCGCAGGGTTTTTCTGCTGCTGCAGAGATTTTTTTGGGACAGTCAGTTGATTTTGTGACACAGGTGCATATCGGAGAGCGGGAGTATTTTGAAACAGAATAAAAGGAGGGAGCAGAATGAGAATTATTACCATCGGCAGACAGTACGGAAGCGGCGGACGAGAGATTGGCGAAGCGGTAGCAAAACAATTGGGCATTCCCTATTACGATAAAGAGCTGATTCTACTTGCCGCAGAGAAAAGCGGATTGTCTAAGGAGTTGCTGGACCAGGTTGATGAGACGGCGACAAACAGCTTTCTCTATGCTGTTTCAACGGGGGCGTATTTTATGGGAGGTTTTTCACCTACGCAAAACAATTTGCCTGTAAACGATACGTTGTTTTTGGCGTTGGCAGATGTGATCCGTTCCTTGGCGGAAAAGGGGCCTTGTGTTATTGTAGGACGCTGCGCAGATGTAGTACTTGGTGGCAGAGAAGATCTTTTACGGGTGTTTATATTTGACGAAAAGGAAAGCCGGATTCGTCGTGTGATGCAGCGCCAGGACCTGCCGGAGAAAAAGGCACGCGAATTGGTTGGAAAAGAAGATCGGCGCCGTGCATCCTATTATCGGTTTTATACACAGCGTCAATGGGGTGATATTGAAAATTATGATCTTTTAATCAATACGAATCAACTCGCAAAATGTGAAGCAGCAGCATTGATTTGTGCGGCAGCAAACGATTCTGAAGCATAGCGCAATACAAAAAGAAAAGCATCCGATTTCGGTGCCGACAATGGCGCCGTATTCGGGTGCCTTTTTTGCTTTTTGCGGGTGTTTTGGTTTTTTTGAAAGGTTATGAAACTTTATGCATATATTTGCGTGTTTGCAACCTTTCAGCGGCAAAACATTTTTCTTGGAAAAGCTGCTCTTTAGATACCTGCATGGCTGTCGATTTGCGGAAAAGAAGCTGCATGACAAATTGCACAAAGGATAATAATAAAATCGTACAATATCCGTTGCCCGCTGTTGCCCTTTTACGGGGAAGAAGTGAAAGATTGCAATGCGACCGGCACCGGGGCAATTGTTGTATTGAGAAAACACTCTTCTGCACAGCGGTACACTCTCTTGCGCGTATACATACAGCAAGGCAGCTGATGCATTACGTAATAGAGCGTAAAATTCTTTGCAGCTTTGGTATTTTGAGAAGTGCTGTTAGCAACACTGTGCCGAGAATTCCGCAGCTGATACATTCGCCAGCCAACACGGTCAAAAAGAAGAACGGAAGTGTCCCCTGAGCATGGTAGACAAAGGCAAGTACAGGGGGAATTGCAAGTGTATTGGCAAGAATCGGCGGAAGTGCCGCCGCCCATTTGCCATGCGGCAATTTTGCAAGTAGGTAGGTGCATATGGCACCGAAAAGTGTTGCAAGGCTACCGATCAGGACATCCCATGGCAGACAACCCGTCAGCAAATTGGAAAGTAGACAACCTAAAAACAGCCCGGGAATCGCTGCGGGAGTAAGTGCAGGCAAAACGGTCAATGCTTCGGAGAAGCGAATCTGCACAGTACCGTTGGCAAGCCCAAATGCGTTTGCCAAAAAAGTGAGCAGAACATACAGTGCAGCGATGGCTGCAGCGAGAGAAATGGTGTGTGCCGCGTGCTTTACACGAGCGACAGGGGGAATGTTTTGTTTCATTTTTTATCTCCGTAGTTTTGTTTTTCGTGAGGATGGTTTCGAACTCACGTTTTGTGCCGATACAGCGCCACCGGCGGGGAAATTATATCAAATGGGGCGCTAAAAAGCAAGTCATTGCGGAAAAAAATAAGCGATTTGCATAAAAACGCATGATACGGCAAAAATAACCGCAAAGAGATCCGTTCGATCTCAGTATTTCAAAAACAGGAGATAAGAAATGAGCACAATCAACAAACAAAGAAGGGTAGCTACGCTGCTTGGAACAGTGCTGTCTCTATTGGCGGTTGTTCTGGTGGTTTTATCCTTTTTTTCTCTGATTGCAAAAAAGACGCAACCTACAGAAGAGGAAGAATTGCTGCGTAGCGAGCAGACCAGCACAGAGAATTATGCGGATAATGCTGATCAGGAGGCAATACAGCTTCCGCCGCTGACAACGGCACAACAGCCGCAGACAGAAGAGTCCAGCTTGGGCGATGCTACTACTGTGCAGACAGAGGCACCAACACCGACGGAGCCAGCAAAAACAACATCGGTTTCGGATATTGCATTTTATTTACCTGTAGGCGGAGCAACTGTCAGTAAAGGCTTTAGTGACGAGGTTGCAACCTTTTCACTGACCATGAACGATTACCGTGTGCATACCGGAACAGATCTGTATGCTCCTGTCGGTACCAATGTAGTCGCCTGCGCGGATGGTGTGATTGAGAAAATCTGGCAGGATCCGTTTAAAGGATATTGTGTTTCGATAGATCACGGTGCAGGTGTGCAAAGCGTGTATTGTAATCTCTCTGAGAACATTCCCGCAAATCTTTGTGAAGGGGGATCTGTAGCAGGGGGAGATGTGATCGGCGGTGTCGGAGAAAGTATGATAACGGAGCTTGCCGATGCACCGCATGTGCACTTTGAGATGTGTATAAATGGGCAGGCGGTGGATCCGATGCAGTATTGTCCGCAGGGACAAAGCACGTCTGCGCAAGACGAATAAAAAAAACTTGGAACGTTGAGACACGTTCCAAGCTTTTTACTTACGCGAGTTTTGCAAGAGCATCCCGTGTGGATTGCAACAGAGTTTCATACTTTTGCAGCTTTGCGCGTTCGTTTTCTACAACAGTCGCAGGGGCTTTGGAAAGAAAGCCTGTATTGTTGAGCTTGGCTTGCAAGCGGTCAATTTCACCGCAGAGCTTCTTTTCTTCTTTTTGCAGCCGCTCTCGTTCTGCTGCGAGGTCCACCATGTCGGCCAACGGAATAAAGATTACGCAGCCGTCAGAAACAATTTGTACAGCGTTTTCTCCTTCATAAACGGTACAAAATGTTACGGCTTGTGCATATGCCAATTTTTCAAAGAAGAAAGCGGTCTGCTTATTAAATGTGTCGGTGGCATCCGCAACGATATATAAGTGTGTGCGACGGCCGGCGGGCACATTCATCTCTGCGCGTCGGTTACGGATTGCCTTGATTGCGGCAATTAACTGCTCCATACGCCGTTCATCGTCTGTAAAGCAGAGTGAAGTAGCATACTGCGGATATGGGCTGATCATAATGCTTTCACCCGTATGGGGCAGCTTTTGCCAAATTTCCTCTGTGATAAAGGGCATAAACGGATGCAACATTGCCAATGTATTTCCAAAGACATAGGCAAGCACATTTTGCAACACTAAATTATCTTCGCTGCCGTGCTGCTGTAGCCTGGGTTTAGCAAGCTCAATATACCAGTCGCAGAAGACGTCCCAAATAAAATCATACAGTTTTGCCAGCGCAATTCCGATTTCAAAACGGTCTAAATTCGCTGTCACTTGTTCAGCAAGCGTATTATATGCGGAAAGAATCCATTTATCTTCCAAATGCAGTTGCTGCGGTTGCGGCACAGACACGGATGTGATGTCGAGATTCATCAATACAAAGCGTGCAGCATTCCAAATTTTGTTGCAAAAATTGCGCGCAGCTTCAATTTTTTCATCGGAAAAACGCATATCATTGCCAGGGGAATTGCCCGTGGCAAGTGCAAAACGCAACGCATCTGCCCCGTATTTATCAATAATTGCGAGGGGATCGATGCCGTTCCCGAGAGATTTGGACATTTTACGTCCCTGTGCGTCTCGCACCAGCCCATGGATTAAAACAGTAGAAAAAGGCTTCTGCCCTGTATAAGCAAGGCCGGAAAAGATCATGCGGGAGACCCAGAAGGTAATGATGTCATACCCTGTAACAAGTGCATCTGTTGGATAAAAGCGACGCAGATCTTCTGTTTCGTCGGGCCAGCCGAGCGTGGAGAAAGGCCACAGTGCAGAGGAAAACCAGGTATCCAGCGTGTCCGGGTCTTGCTGCATCGGGGCACCGCATTTTGGGCAGTAGACTTGTTCTTCTTTGGTAACCACCATTTCCCCGCAGCTGTCACAGAAAAATGCCGGGATCCGGTGTCCCCACCAAAGCTGTCTGGAGATGCACCAGTCGCGGATATTTTCCATCCAATGAAAATAGTTCTTTTCAAATCGTTCCGGTACAAACCGGATTTCGCCGGAACGCACTGCTTCGATAGCCGGCTTTGCAAGTGCCTCCATGCGAACAAACCATTGCAGCGAAACCCGCGGCTCAACGGTAGTGCCGCATCGATAACAAGTGCCGACATTGTGCGCGTGCTCTTCCACGCGTACAAGATATCCGCCTGCCTGCAAATCCGCAACAATTGCTTTGCGCGCTTGGTAACGATCCATGCCGGCGTACGCAGGGTATTCCTCTGTGATTTTTGCATCCGGCGTCATAATATTGTAGAGCGGCAGATGGTGTCGTTGCCCCACTTCGAAATCGTTCGGGTCATGAGCAGGTGTAATTTTAACTACGCCTGTTCCGAATTCCATCTCAACATATTCATCTGCGACAATGGGAATTTCTCTGCCGACCAAAGGCAAGATAACGGTTTTCCCGATCAAATGCGCGTATCGTGCATCTTGTGGGTGTACTGCTACGGCGCTGTCCCCAAGCAATGTTTCGGGGCGTGTGGTTGCCAGCTCGATATAGCCGCTTTGATCGGCCAGCGGATAGCGCAAATGCCAAAAATGCCCTGCTTGATCCTGATATTCAACCTCTGCGTCTGAAATCGAGGTTAAGCAGTGTGGGCACCAGTTGATAATGCGCTCGCCTCGATAAATGAGTCCCTGTTCGTACAGGCGACAAAAAACTTCGCGCACGGCTCGACTGCATCCTTGGTCCATGGTGAAACGTTCCCGGCTCCAATCGCAGGAAGAACCAAGCTTTTTCAGTTGTGTTACAATACGGCCGCCGTACGTTTTCTTCCAGTCCCAAGCACGCTGTAAGAAGGCTTCACGGCCAATTTGTTCTTTGCTGACACCTTCTTTACGCATAGCTTCTACGATTTTTGCTTCCGTTGCAATAGAAGCGTGATCGGTTCCGGGAACCCACAATGTGTCAAAGCCTTGCATGCGCTTGTAACGGATTAGAATGTCCTGTAAGGTATTGTCCAGTGCGTGCCCCATGTGCAGTTGCCCCGTAATATTCGGGGGCGGCATTACAACGGTAAAGCTCTTTCCTGATTTTTGTGAAGACGGCGTAAAATATCCCTTTTCACACCAGGTGCGATAGAGCCGTTCCTCTATCTCACCCGGGGCGTAGGTTTTTGATAATTCTTCATTTGCCATAGCGATCTCTCCCTTATGCCTTATTCTTCGTCGGGGGCTTCCCAGTTATGGTAAACATTTTGCACATCATCATGTTCGTCCAGATGTTCCAAAAGCAGATTCATATGCTTGATATCCGTTTCGTCTGTCAGACGTACATAGCTGGCGGGAATCATATCCAAATCCGCAGATTGGATTTGATATCCTTTTTCCTCGAGCGTTTCTCGTACAGCAGAGAGATCGTCCGGTTCTGTATAAATCTCAAACACGTCGTCTTCTTTGGCAAAATCAGAAGCGCCCGCTTCCAGTGCAGTTTCCATAAGCACGTCTTCGTCCAGGTCTTCTGCATCCAGCAGAATAACGCCTTTTTTTTCAAATAAGAAGCTCACACAGCCGCTTTGCCCGAGGTTTCCGCCGAATTTATCAAAATAGTGGCGGATATCGGAGGCAGTTCGGTTGCGGTTATCGGTTGCAGTTTCGACAATAACGGCGATGCCACAGGGGCCGTATCCCTCATAGGTGATTTCTTCGTAGTTTGCAGCATCGTCGCTGCTAGCTTTTTTGATAATACGGTCAATATTATCGTTTGGCACATTATTTGCTTTTGCTTTGGCAATCAGATCTTTAAGCTTGCTGTTGCTTGCGGGGTTTGGACCTCCTTCTTTGACGGCAATGGAGATCTCTTTGCCGATTTTGGTAAAAATCTTTGCGCGTTGCGCATCGGTTTTTTCTTTTTTATGCATGATATTTTTCCATTTACTATGTCCAGACATGATAGGTTCTCCTTAATTAAATTTTTTCGGGACTTGCCATACAAATCAACGGAAAAGCGTTTTTCAGCGTAATATTTGCAGCGGCGACCAAAGCCAGGCGGAAGGCTTTCACATTTGCCTCTGTTGCACCCAGAATTGGGCAATCGTGATAAAAACGGTTAAAGGCGGCGCAGAGCTCCAAAATATACCGGGTAACAACGGAGGGCTCCATCTCTCGCAGGGCTTGTGCTACGCGGTCTGGGAAAGCAGAGAGCGTTTTAACCAATGCGCGGTCTTGCTCAACCAGCGTTACCTCGTCAAGGGGGGGAACTGCGAAGGGGACTGTTCCGGCTTTGGAAAGCAGTGAACAGGTGCGCGCATAGGTGTATTGTGCATACGGCCCCGTATTTCCATCGAAGGAAAGGACGTCATCCAACACAAAATTGATATCTCGCATGCGGTTATTGGAAAGGTAATAAAATACAACTGCGCCTACCCCAACTTGCTCTGCGGTTTTTGAATCTGCTGCAGCCGGAGAATGCTTTTCTTGCATGATTTTGGTGATCTTTTCAATTGCTTGTGCGAACAAATCGCGCAGAAGGACAACATTGCCGCTGCGTGTAGACAGCTTTGCACCGTTGACGCTCATGGTTCCGTATGGGACATGTACAAGGTCTTTTGCCCAATCATAGCCCATCAATGCGATGACCTTGAACCACTGGGCGAAGTGCAGGCATTGGCCGGCAGAGGTGACATAAATACACTTGTCAAAATGATAATGTTCTTTGCGCCACAGTGCAGCGGTGATATCGCGGGTAGCGTAAATCGTGGAACCATCGCTTTTAAGGATGATACAGGGTGGCATATCGTATGCATGCAGATCCACGATGGTTGCACCTTGGTCTACACTGAGAAGACCTTTCTGGCGAAGTTCTTCGATCACAGCGGGCATTTTATCGGTATAAAAGCTCTCTCCGGCATAACTGTCAAATGTGATGCCAAGCTGATCGTAGGTGATTTTATATTCTTTCAGGCTTAGCTGTACAAACCATTTCCAAAGGGCAACGCAGTCAGGGTCACCGTGCTCCAGTGCTGTGAAGGCAATGCGCGCCTCTTCATTCAGCGTATCATCTTTTTCTGCTTCTGCATGAAATTTGACGTAGAGCGCGACCAGTGCATCAATGCCATTTTGTTCAACATCTGTTTTATTGCCAAAGCGCCGGTATGCAACAATCAGCTTGCCAAATTGTGTGCCCCAATCTCCCAAATGGTTGATACCTACACAGTGGTACCCGTTAAACTGATAAAGGCGTTTTAAGGAGTGCCCGATGACGGTTGTGCCAAGATGTCCGATGTGGAATGGTTTTGCAACGTTTGGGGATGAATAGTCTAAAACGATTGTTTTGCCTTCTCCTATATTTGATCCACCGTACTGCTCTTTTTCAGTGAAGATACGGTTCAATACGCGCTCCACCATGGCTGTGTCATCAAAAAAGAAGTTTAGATAGCCACCGACGGTTTCTATGCGTGAGATGCCCGAAACTTGCAACATCTGCGCCAACTGCGCGGCAATTTTTACCGGGGGCTGACGCAGAAGCTTGGAGAGCCGAAAACAGGGAAAGGCCAGATCTCCCATTTTGGGGTCCGGCGGTGCTTCAAAAACGCCGCAGATGGCTGTCGTATCCAATCCGTGCTCCGGGGCCAACTTGTCCAAAGACTGCAGCAACGCCTGTGCGATGCTTTGTTTGATATCGTCCACGTTTGTTCTCCTTCGTTCTTTGTTCGGCGTTTGCACTGCGCCGATCACAACTCATAACATTATACAATACTTTTTCGTGCTGTGCAAGGGGAAAACGTGACTTTTCCGGCCTATTTTGCACGGCGAGTGCCGAGAACGGCAGCAGATATGGTGGTTGTCGTTTTTTTGGAAAAGCGTTGACAAGTTTTTGCCTTTATTGTATAATCACGATGTATTGTGTGCACAGCAAAAGAAGCATACTGGCGGGATGCAGTATAGGGGCAGATGCCGGGAGCATATATCAACAAAAGCGCAAAGGAGTGCTTGCTTATGGACCACGTCTCGGAGTTATTTGGCAGCAATGTATTTAATGACGATGTAATGAAGCAGCGTTTGCCGCGAGAAACATACCAGCAGCTACAGCTTACGATAAAACAGGGCAAGCATTTGGACAGCGCTGTGGCGAATATTGTAGCCAATGCTATGAAGGATTGGGCTATTGAAAAAGGCGCAACACATTATACGCACTGGTTTCAGCCGATGACAGGAGTCACAGCCGAAAAGCATGATAGCTTTATTTCCCCTACAGAGGGTGGCAAAGTGATCATGGTTTTTTCCGGGAAAGAGCTCATTCAGGGAGAGCCGGATGCCTCTTCTTTTCCCTCCGGCGGTTTGCGGGCGACCTTTGAGGCGCGCGGTTATACGGCGTGGGATCCGAATTCTTATGCATTCATCAAAGACGGCGTGTTGTGTATTCCTACAGCTTTCTGCTCTTGGGACGGACATGCGCTGGACAAAAAGACACCGTTGCTGCGCTCTATTGAGACGTTGAATCGGCAGGCGCTGCGTGTTTTACGGCTTTTTGGCAATGATGCGGTGCGTACAGTGAAGCCGACGGTCGGGCCGGAGCAGGAATATTTTTTGATCGATGAGGAAGCTTTCGCGAAACGCAGAGATCTTGTTTATACGGGGAGAACACTTTTTGGCGCCAAACCGCCAAAAGGGCAGGAGCTGGAGGATCACTATTTCGGCGTTATCAAGCCGCGGGTTGCTGCATTTATGGAGGATTTGAACCGGGAGCTTTGGAAGCTCGGTGTGCTTGCAAAGACAGAGCACAATGAAGCGGCCCCCGCGCAGCATGAGTTGGCGCCGATATATATATCTACAAACCTTGCAACCGATCACAACCAGCTTACCATGGAACTGATGAAAAAAGTTGCACGGCGGCACCATATGGTGTGCCTACTGCATGAAAAACCCTTTGCTGGTGTCAACGGTAGCGGAAAACATAACAATTGGTCTTTGGCTACGGATACCGGTGTCAATCTTTTTGAACCTGGGGAAACGCCGTATGAAAATGCGCAATTTCTGCTCTTTTTATGTGCGGTGATCCAGGCGGTAGACGAATATCAGGATTTGCTTCGCATTTCCGTTGCATCAGCCGGGAATGATCATCGCCTGGGGGCATTGGAGGCGCCGCCTGCCGTGATTTCTATGTTCTTAGGAGATGAGCTAACAGAAATATTGCAAGCCATCGAGCAGGACAAGCCATACGGGGGCAAGGAAAAAGAGCTGCTGAAAATCGGTGTGCATACGTTGCCTCGTTTTCCAAAAGATACGACGGACCGCAATCGGACCTCTCCCTTCGCGTTTACTGGCAACAAATTTGAATTTCGGATGCTTGGCAGCGCTGCCTCTATTGCGGAACCAAATACTGTTTTAAACACAGTTGTGGCGGAGGAATTGTGTCGCTTTGCAGATGAGTTAGAAGGAGCGTCTGATTTTGAAGGAGCACTGCATACGCTGATACGTCGTGTGATTACGGAACACAGCCGTATTTTGTTCAACGGAAACGGATATGATCAGGCTTGGATTGCACAAGCGAAGCAGCGCGGGCTTTTGAATTTGCCAACGACACCGGATTGCCTGCCATATCTTTTGGCGGAGAAAAACGTAGCACTGTTTGAAAAGCATAAAGTATATAACCGCGATGAGTTGCATGCACGGTATGAGATCTATACCGATTTGTATTGCAAGACTGTATCGATTGAAGCTTGCACTATGGAGCAGATGATGCGACAGGAGATTTTGCCGGCGGTGATGCGGTTTACTGCCTCTGCGGCAGAAAGTGCGGCGAAAAAACAAGCGTGTTTTTCATCAGATGTTTCCGTTGCCTATGAAAAAGAGCTTTGTGTAACACTGTCTGAATTATTGGAGCAGGGACAGCAAAGCGCAGATCGTTTGGATTCATTGATTGCGCAGTGCCACGCGCTGGCCAGCGCAACGGAGCAAGCTGCATTTTACAAAGATGCAGTGATTCCTCAAATGGAGGATATGCGCAAGATTGCAGACACGATGGAAACGATGGTTGGCGCACGGGATTGGCCGTTTCCGACTTATGGTGATCTTTTGTTCAGTGTGCGCTAAGAGGAACAGGGAAAGGTGTGAGAAATAAAGAATGAAGACCGTATATAATGCTTATAAAGGTGTGCTGTGCTGTGCTATGCTGTGTGCAATGCTTGCAGCATGTGCACCTGCACGCACGTCGTCGCAAGTTCAAACGGAGGATTCTCTTGTCGTGGCGACTACGCAGGCACCGGAACAGACAGAGAAAGACCCGATTGCTGCTACGACACAGACAACACAGACAACACAGACAACACAGACGAATCCGGTTGATTCAAATGAACCAAGCACAGGCACATCGAAGCCCGGCGTGTATACACCTGTACCGATCAGCGGAACGGTGCCACAGGGAGCAAGAGTATCTGCGTCGTATTTCGATCATGTTGTATTTGTCGGTGATTCCGTCAGTGTCAAGTTGTTTTATTATAACAGCGCAAACAACCGTGTTTTCGGGAATGCTGAGTTTTTGACTGCGGGAAGTCTTGGAAGCGCTAATGCGTTGTGGCCGGTAAGCGGGCAGTCTGTGCATCCAACCTGGGAAGGGCAAAAGATGTTGCTGGAAGATTCCATTCCGCTCACGGGAAAAAAGATGCTTTATATTATGTTGGGCATGAATGATATTGCGGTATATGGAATCGACAAGTCCGTGCAGAACATGCAGATCCTTTTAGAGAAAATTCAGCGCAATGTGCCGGATTTGCAGATTGTGATTGAATCTATGACCCCGATTGCGTCGACCAGCAAATTGCTTAGCAATACGGGGCTTTGCCCGGCAAATATTGACGCATACAACCATAAACTCTCGGAGCTTTGTGAGCAAAAGGGTTGGAGCTTTGTCGATGTTGCTTCCGTGATGTATGACGCAGATGGATACCTCAGGCGTGAGTATTGCAGCGATCCTGACAACATGGGGGTTCATTTTACGGACGCAGGATGCCATGCATGGGCAGACTATCTGTATACACATCCTGTGCTCAGTAAGGAGTAACGATAATGCGAAAAATATGGATTGTTTCGGTAGTGCTGCTGCTTTGCCTTGCGGTTTGTTCTGCCTGCGCGACGGATCCGGTAAAGTTTGTGGATCTTTCTGCCGTGTGTGCACAGCTGAAAAGAGATCTGCCCATACAGGACCCGTTGGATATTCCAACGGAACGTCTTGCCGATTTATACGGCATTCAAGCACAAGATGTTCGTACGGCGGCATGTTTTGTGACGATGGGCGGTGCGTTTCCGGATGAAGTGGTGATGGTAGAGGCGGCAGATGGCGCCGCTGCGGCGCGCATTTCGCAGCAGCTGCAAACGCATCTTGCTGAGATCACGGTACAGGCACAGAATTATGATGCACAAAGTTATGCACAGTTTCAAAAATGTCAGGTACGCACCGTTGGCAACTATGTGACATTGTTCTGTTCTGCGCAGGCAGAGCAGATGCAGGAGATTTTCGATAAGGCTGTGAATTAAATACCATGCGGAACCGACAGAGTATGATGCGGTTCCGCTTTTTTGAAAGGAAAAACAATGAAACAGCATAAAAAACGAGCTTTTGTATACGTTGGTGGAGAATTTTTTGCGTCTGATATCACGGAACGGCCGCAGCCGGAGGATTTGACCATTGCTGCGGACAGTGGTTGGCAGACAGCACAAGCACTCGACGTTAGACCGGCGGTTCTGCTGGGGGACTTTGATTCTTTGCATACAATACCTGCTGTTTCACAGCTGATTCGCTATCCTGCACACAAGGATTATACAGATGCGCAATTGGCGGTGCAGTTTGCTTTGGAGCATGGTAGTGAAGAAATAACCATTGTGGGGGGGCTTGGCGGTAGGATAGATCACACGCTTTCCTGCCTTGCAATTTTGGAAGATTTAGACGGAAAAGGTGTTCGGGGTAGGGTCTTAAACGGAAAAAATGAAGTGCTGTTTTTGCGGGGGCCTGCGCATCTTTCTATACAAAAGGGCACCTACACGTATCTTTCTTTGTTGACTTTAGATGCACAAGCTGAGGGTATTACGCTGCAGGGGTGTGCATATCCAATGGACGATGCTGTATTGCGAAGGGGTTGTCAGTATGCGGTGTCTAACCGTATTGTCGATGCCCGGGCTGAACTGACGCTGCAAAAAGGAGCATTATATATCATTTGCGCAAAGGACTGAGAGACACTGATACGAGCAACAGAAAGCAATGCCCCTAAATCGGATAATGTAAGACTTGCACGATATCGGTTGCACATTTTCAAACACGCGAAGGGGTTGATGATTTTGCCAAAGCCTGGACCGTTTTGGGTACCTGCAAAACAAAACGGCATGATAAAAGCGTCGTGTTTTTTGAGATCACGACGCTTTCTTTGTGTGGTTCTATTTAATTTTGCGAAGCATTGTTTTCTATATTTTCCAGGGTACAAGCAACGGTGTGGTCAATAGGTTTCCAAGAGACCTTTGCAAAAAGGGCAACCAGAGAAATTGGAAGATATGTCATCATAAACAGCGGAAACGTAAAGAAAGATAGAATTTTCCGCGGTGTAGTGGTATGGATATTCTTCCATTCAAAGCAGCCGCTGATCAAACCGACGGTAAAAAGAATTACGTAAACACCGCCAAGCATCTTACCGATTTCGACCAACGCCGTGAGCAAGTTTTGCGGTGTTGTGGCAAGCCCAACGATTAGACCGGTTAGATTTGTCAACAGGGAAACAGTAGAAATAATAAAGGCAGGAGCTATGGTGAAAAGCATATCCAGGCAGGAAAAACCTTTGCCGTGGAAGATACCGCTGACCAATTTTGTGCCGTATTTTCGTACGACCTGCAAAAAGCCCTTAGACCAACGCATCCGTTGACGCCAAGATTGTCGAAAAGTGATGGGCTGTTCATCATACAGCATTGCTTTGTGGCAGTATGCAATTTTTTCACCGTGCAAAATGGAGTCAACAGAAAATTCGATGTCTTCTGTCAGCAAAAAGTGCTTCCAGCCGCCTTGCCGGCGAATCACATCCTTATGCACTAAAAAGCCGGTCCCGGAAACTGCACAACTTGTTCCCAAAATAAAGCGTGGATTGTTTAAATGGCGTGCTTCGCGCAAAAACCAAAGTGCATATCCCGCCGTAATCCAATTCGTGCCGTAGTTTTTGGAATTGCGGTAACAAGTTATGATGCGATGCCCTTCTGACATGCATTTGTCCATTTCGCGCACAAAATCGGGATGTAAAATATTGTCGGCGTCAATGACGAAAAAGCCGTCATATCGATCAAAAGACTGCTCTTTCTGCAAATGATCAAAGAGAAATGCGAGTGCATAGCCTTTTCCGACGTTACACAAATCATTCCGCTCATAAACGATTGCACCATGCTCTTTGGCGATGGCACCGGTTGCATCTGTGCAGTTGTCTGCGATAACATATGTGTCAATCAATTCTTGCGGGTAGCTTTGCGCGCCAATGCTGTCAAGCAGATGCCCGATTACCGATTGCTCATTGCGGGCGGAAATCAGGATGGCAAAGCGGTGCTGCGGCTTGACCTGACGGAATATGTGTGGTTTTACAAAACAACCGACAATAATATAGACATATTGATATGCGTAACAAACAGTGAACAGGACGGCTATAATAAAATTGATGATTTTTAACCAATCCATGAAACATTTCCTTTTCAAAATGCATAGGCGGCGTTATGTTGTAACGTAACACCTGCCGAGATGTTTACACGTGGCACATAAGTGCCTCCGAGCAAAAAGAAAGACACCACAATGAGACTCAGCCGCAAATTTCGCGACTCAGCCGCTGATTATAACACAGAACAAAAAACTTGTCAACTTTTGCGTTGAACAAAACAGCTTGTCAACTTTTATGTTCGGAGGTCTGCTTTTTGCGCTCCCGCAGTTTCTCCTCCGAACCATCCGGCCTGCGAACAGTTGTATGGTCTAAAATGCTGCCAAGGGATGCACGGAAGGCGGCTGCGTATTCCCGATGGAGAGCGGACCTCTCTGCGTCCTCCTCTGCGGTCAGCCCCTCTGTACGCTTTTTTTGTGCCAGGGCATTGATCCGATCGATCTTATGCTGTTCCATTCTTCAATTCTCTCATGATAAATATAGCAGGACGTGCAAAACGCGACGTTCCTTATAGTTGTCTCATTCTATCACAAAGTATCCTATTTGTCAATCTTTGATTGCAGTTTCTGCGAAATGCGTCGATTTTTCGCGTTATTGGGGAGGCCTCTTGACAAACCGTCGATGCAGTGTTATAATAAAAGAGACAATTAAAAAGCAATGAAGGAACGAGTAACCGGCCGGAATTCCGCAGAGAGAGACGCATCGGCTGCAAGCGTCTTGTGTTCTTTTCGGTGAAAACCACTCCGGAGCTGCCGGCGAAGAGCCGTGCCGCCCTCTCGGCGTTATTGAGAAATGAGTGAAACAGCAAGGTGGAACCGTGCTATGCGCACCCTTGCCTGTCCTGGGACAGGCGGGGGTGTTTGTTATTTACAAAAAATACGTTTGCAAAGAAGGAGAAGAAGAGAGTATGAAGATCATACTGCATGACGGGAGTGTTGAGGAACATTCTTTTGCGGAGGAGCTTGGAGCGCAGGCATTGCGCCATACGGCGTCTCATGTTTTGGCGCAGGCGGTGAAGCGTTTATATCCGCAAACCAAGCTTGCAATTGGTCCTGCCATTAAAGACGGGTTTTATTATGACTTTGATCGTGAAACACCTTTTACCGATGAGGAACTTGCTAAGCTTGAAGCAGAAATGAAAAAAATCATAAAAGAAAATCTAAAGCTGGAGCGCTACACGTTGCCGCGTGCCGAAGCAATTCGCCTAATGGAAGAGAAAAATGAGCCGTATAAGGTGGAATTGATTCGCGACCTACCGGAAGATGCGGAACTCTCCTTTTTCAAACAGGGGGAATTTACGGATTTGTGTGCCGGGCCGCATGTGGGGTATACCTCAGCAGTTAAAGCGTTCAAGTTGACATCGGTTGCGGGTGCGTATTGGCGTGGTAGTGAGAAAAACAAGATGCTGACGCGCGTTTACGGGACTGCTTTCCCGAACAAGACAGAATTGGAAGCATACCTTGCGCGGGTAGAAGAGGCGAAAAAGCGGGACCATCGTAAGCTTGGCAAAGAGATGGGGCTGTTTATGATGAGCGAGGAAGGGCCGGGTTTCCCGTTCTTTTTGCCGAACGGTATGATTTTAAAAAATACCCTGATTGCGTATTGGCGGCAGTTGCATACGCGCGAAGGGTATGTGGAGGTGTCTACGCCGATTTTGCTGAACCGGCATCTTTGGGAAACTTCCGGGCATTGGGATCATTATAAGGAAAATATGTATACTACGGTGATCGACGATACGGATTTTGCCGTGAAGCCGATGAACTGCCCGGGCGGCATGCTGATTTATAAATCCGAGCCGCGTTCGTATCGGGATCTTCCACTGCGTATCGGAGAACTGGGGCTGGTGCATCGACACGAAAAAAGCGGAGAGCTGCACGGCCTAATGCGGGTACGCTGTTTCACACAGGACGATGCGCATATTTTTATGACCCCCGAGCAGATTACGTCCGAAATCAAAGGAGTTGTTCGGCTCATTGATGAAGTATACAGCCTGTTCGGATTTAAATACCATGTTGAACTTTCTACCAAGCCGGAAAACAGCATCGGTAGTGAAGAAGATTGGGAAATGGCAACAAATGGCTTGCGTGAAGCTTTAGACGAATTACAGCTGCCGTATGTGGTCAATGAAGGGGACGGAGCGTTTTACGGCCCGAAGATTGATTTTCATTTGGAGGACTCTATCGGACGCACCTGGCAATGCGGTACGATTCAGTTAGATTTTCAATTGCCGCAACGCTTTGAGGCGGAGTATACGGGTTCCGATGGGCAAAAGCACAGGCCGATTATGATTCATCGTGTGGTGTTCGGATCGATTGAACGTTTCATCGGTATCTTAATTGAGCATTATGCCGGGAAATTCCCGGTGTGGCTTGCTCCACAGCAGGTTCGCCTGCTTCCGATCACGGACCGTAATAATGTATACTGTGACCAGTTGCAGGAAAAATTACGTGCGGCCGGCGTACGGTGCGAAACGGACAAGCGGCAGGAAAAAACGGGTTATAAAGTCCGAGAAGCACAGCTGCAAAAAGTACCTTATATGCTGATTATCGGGGACAAAGAGCAGCAGGATGGAACGGTTTCTATCCGTTGCCGCGATGATGCGCAGAATACAGTAATGGAAGCGGATGCATTCGTCCGGATGATTACTGAACAAATCGCTCAGCGAGCTTGATTAGCCGAGAAAAAAGTCTTTTTGCAAAGAGTGGGAAATAACCGCTCTTGTTGCGTGGCATACGACAGAAGAAAAAAGCGCCCCCGCCGGCTGCATGTGTCTGCCGGTTGGGACGCTTTTGTGCTTTGCGTGCGGGCTGAAATGGCTCAGTCGACTTGATTGAGATACCGCAGTTGCTGTTCAGTCAGCTTATCAATAGAAAAGCCCATGGCGGCGAGTTTGGTGTGGGCAACGGCATCGTCGATTTCCCGTGGGACATTATAAACGCGATTTTCCATTTCAGCGCCGTGTTTTGCGAGATACGCAAGCGAACGCGCTTGGATCGCAAAACTCATGTCCATGATTTCCGCGGGATGCCCATTGCCTGCTGCCAGATTAACAAGGCGGCCCTCTGCTAAAAGATTCAGGATGCGACCATCCTGCATACGATATCCCGTGATATTTGGTTTGCGCTGCCAGATCTTTGTGCTACAGGCCGCAAGTGCTTGTTTGTCAATCTCTACGTCAAAATGCCCGGAATTGGCGAGCAGCACACCGTCTTTCATCACGCGAAAATGTTCGTCGCGAATGACATCTGCACATCCGGTTAGCGTAACAAAGAGATCGCCGATTTTTGCTGCTTCTTCCATCGGCATAACACGAAAACCGTCCATGACGGCTTCAATCGCTTTGACAGGATCTACTTCTGTTACAACGACGATAGCGCCCATGCCCTTTGCGCGCATTGCAAAGCCTTTGCCGCACCATCCGTATCCGGCGACTACAACGGTTTTTCCGGCGATGATGAGATTTGTTGCATTCATGATACCGTCCAGAGTGGATTGCCCCGTTCCGTAACGATTGTCAAATAAATGTTTGCAATCTGCATCGTTGACATTGATCATGGTGTAGTCAAGTTTGCCGGCTGCTTGCCGTGCATACAAGCGGTGAATGCCGGTAGTCGTCTCTTCACAACCGCCGAGCAGCTTTTTCCCGAATGCGCGGCACTCGCCATGCAACAGATGTATAAAGTCGCCGCCGTCGTCTATGATGAGATCCGGGCAAACTGCCAAAGTTTGTTTGAGGTGTTCCGTATATTCTGTATCGGTGGCGCCGTGTTTTGCATAAACTTCAAACCCTGCATCCAGTAAGGCTGCCGCAATGTCGTCTTGCGTGGAAAGCGGATTACACCCTGTTACGACAACGCGCGCACCGCCTGCTGCCAGTGTCATTGCCAAATAAGCGGTTTTTGCTTCCAGGTGGATAGACATAGAGATTGTTTTGCCGGCAAATGGTTTTGTCTGTTCAAATTCCTCGCGAATGGCGTTTAGCACGGGCATATAACTGCGCACCCAGTTAATTTTATCATATCCGCTTGCAGCGGCGGCACAAGGAGATGTGGAAGATTTCATAAGATTTTCCTCTCTTTATTTTCTTTGCATACGTATTATTCGTATATACCATTATAGCAAAAGGATCGACAAAGCGCAAGGGGCGAATGAAAGCGCGCTAAGCGTTTTTGAGGACAGTTCTGTCTAAAAACAGATACCAGTTGCAAATGAGAAAACAAAATGCTTGTTGCTGCGGTCTTTTTATGAAAAAATTACTTTTTTTTAAAAAAGGTGTTGACAATGGCGATTTTGGGTGCTATAATGAACAGGCTGTCCGCGAGGGGGCAGCGGAGTGGTCCTTGAAAATTGAACAACAAAGAGGTCAAAGTACAAAGGAAATTTGTGAAAGATCTCGACAATTCCTAAAGAGAAACAAACTCTAAAAAAGGTAAATTTGCTAGAGCAAAAGCTCGAGAAACGGTTTTAGGGCACGGGAGTGCTTTAAGATACGAAATGATCGAGAGTTTGATCCTGGCTCAGGATGAACGCTGGCGGCGTGCTTAACACATTCAAGTCGAACGGAGAAGGGGGGGCTTGCTCCCCCGGATCAGTGGCGGACGGGTGAGTAACGCGTGAGCAACCTACCTGTATGTGGGGAATAACATCTGGAAACGGGTGCTAATACCGCATAAAGCATTTGTGGCGCATGCTGCGGATGCCAAAGATTTATTGCGTACAGATGGGCTCGCGTCTGATTAGATAGTTGGTGAGGTAACGGCTCACCAAGTCGACGATCAGTAGCCGGACTGAGAGGTTGAACGGCCACATTGGAACTGAGAGACGGTCCAGACTCCTACGGGAGGCAGCAGTGGGGAATATTGGGCAATGGGCGAAAGCCTGACCCAGCGACGCCGCGTGAGGGAAGAAGGTCTTCGGA
>JAXDZV010000032.1:0-67222 GCA_034086705.1 Eubacteriales bacterium
ATACCACATGCCGCTTCCCTTGTCAAGTGTTTTTGCAAAACTTTTTTGCTTTTTTTGCTCGCTGCTGCCTACGCCGCTTCCACACTCTTTTCCCCTCGGAAAACGACCCGCCGGGCTTCCGCTCGACGGTGTGCCTATTATACCACCCACCCATTGCCTTTGTCAAGTCTGTTTTGCACCGTTTCGTATTTTTTTCATCTTTGTCTCCAACACTATTGCTTTTTCGCATCTTCTTCGATATAATAGGGTATCAACATATGGAGGAATATTTATATGGTCAGAAAAACACCGCCTATGGGTTGGAACTCATGGAACACATTCGGCAGCCAGATTAACGAGGAAGTCATCCTGCGTGCAGCAGACTCGTTAGTTGCAAGTGGGTTGGCAGCATGCGGATATGAATACGTCGTTATAGATGACTGCTGGAGCCTGCCGCAGCGCGATGCACAGGGGCGGCTTGTCCCGGACCCGGAAAAGTTTCCACATGGGATGAAATACGTTGCAGATTATATCCATCAAAAAGGTCTGAGGTTCGGAATGTATTCCGACGCCGGCCCCAAAACCTGTGCAGGGTATCCAGGCAGCGGCGACCACGAGCACATCGACGCCGCAACGTTTGCCTCCTGGGATGTGGATTACCTCAAATACGACTACTGCCATCATGAAGAAATGAATCTGCCGGGCGCGGTACTTTATAAGCGCATGGGGTTGGCTTTGGCAAACTGTGGCAGAGACATTCTGTTTTCCGCCTGTTCCTGGGGCGCCGACGATTCCTATCAGTGGATGAAAGAGACAGGCGCACATATTTGGCGTTCCACCGGTGATATTCAGGATGCATTTTCTTCTGTGCGAAATTTGATTCAACAGGAAATCACCCGCATGGAATATAACGGGCAAGGCTGTTTCAACGATTTGGACATGCTCATCGTTGGCATGAACGGAGAGGGCAATGTTGCTATGGGCGGTTGTACGCCGGAGGAATATGCGTTGCACTTTGCTTTTTGGTGCTTTTTCGGCTCGCCGCTGATGATCGGAAGCGATTTGTCAAAACTGGATGAAACCTCTTTGCGCCTACTCACCAATCCAGATTTGATCCGCATCGATCAAGACAGCGCCTACAGACAGCCGTTTTTCCTTGCGCCTCTTGAAAAGAATACGGAGCGTACCACAGATCAGCATTATTACAAAGACTACCCCGGCCATGCGCCTCTACTGGCACGCATCTTGGATGACGGCTCCGTTGCAATCGGCCTGTTCAACCTTTCTGAGCAAACCGTCACAGATGTGGCCAATGCAGGTACGATCGGCGTCGCACCGGATTGCCCAAAAACCCTTGTTGCACAGGACGTGTTCTCCGGTGAGCAATTGCCTTTTGTCGACGGAAAACTCAGTATCACTTGTGCGCCGCATACCTGCCGTGTTTTCATCGCGCGGCTGTGTGACTAAGCAAAGGTCTTCTATATATTACACCGCGGGGCGTCCTCCAATGCAGAGGGCGCCCCGCTTTTTCTCTCCATAAGCAGTACGCGCAAAGGCCCCAGGTCACTACAGGGGCAGGTTTGCCTTTTTGCTTTTTCACAGTGCGGCAAACAGTGCAGTCCCCTTCTTACAAAGCCATAGATACAGCACCGCAGCCAGCGCCGCGTTCACAGAGCACAGCAGCCCCAAATACCCCGTGGCGCCGATTCCGAAGCCAAGCAGAAAATATCCGCCACCCATTAGCAACGTATATCCAATACCGCCAAACAACGTTAAAAGCACACTGCCGCTTTGCTTGATGGGAACGGTCTCGTTCGTCCAGCTCAGGTTGGGAAAACGCAATCCCGCCATAAGGCCAAGCAACGCGAAAATCGGCACCGTGTTCAGCAGCATGCAAGGCGGATCACCTTGTCCCGCCCTTCCAAAGATATATAACGGATAAATGCGTCTGAATACAGCGCCGTAGTATTGTGCGTTCTCTAAGAAAACCGTAAACCATTGCTGCGCCTTGGCATAAACCACATAATACCCAATCATGAACAGCAGCGAGAGAAATACGGTAATTAAGCTTTGCCTCTTCAGCTTGCGCGAAATTCTTGCTACAACATATCCCAGCACACAGGAAAACGCTAGCACAAACAGGCTCAGCAAGATCCCCCATATCACCGGCCCGACAATGCGCCCGCATCATTTCTTTGAGCGTATGGGCCGCCTTTGGGTCAAGACCGACAAAAGCTCATCCTCCATGACAATCAGCCGCGGTGCATGCAGCCACGCAGCAACAATTGCAAGTTTTTGCTTCATCCCATGCGAATAGGCAGCTATTGCCCGTGTCAAGTCCTTCGTTAGATCGAACTGCTGCGCATAAAGTTGTATCCGCTCGCGGCGAGTAACATCATCTATTTGAAAAATATCCGCAATAAAATGCAAATATTGCGTGCCCGTCATATATTCATATAAATCCGGATTGTCCGGGATATAAGCAAGCTGTCTTTTACATGCCAGCGGATCCTGTCGCAAAGCCTCGCCTGCGATCGTGATTTTGCCCTAGTCAAAATGCAAAATACCAACAACCGATTTCAGCGTAGTCGTCTTTCCCGCACCTTTATGCCCGATAAAGCCATAGATCTCTCCCGGCGCAATATGTAACGAAAGATTATCTACCGCCTTTTTTTGCCATACTGCTTTGTCAAGTGCTCAATATTCAGCATCTTTGCTTTCTCCCTTATTTATTGCATTTGTCTCTTCGCCGCATATCCCAGCCAAGCTCCCCATGAATGCATGCGCCGCGGCATCTTGATACAACTGGCTGATGATTTGCTGTAAATATGCCCCGTGAGAAAAAGGGACATCACTTTGCCGCCCTGCTGCAACCGCATCCAAAAATGCATACATCGCTCCTACATGCCCACGCAACCAGCCACTCGGTGCTGCACGCCCGGGGAATACACCGCCGGGCAGCGCATATCTACCGCCACAGGCAATTTTTAAAAAGCCGCGCCTGCCCCCCAGAGTATCCCCGCCGGGCATACGGTTGTCATAATACGCAAGATAATCCAGTTCCATCAAGGAAAATCGCAGCGCCCCATCTGTCCCGTATATTTCAAATGTAAGCGCATCATCCTCACCGCAGGCAAGTTTGCTGGCCTCCAACGTTCCGACAGCGCCGCATTGCAGTGAAAGCGTTGCATAAAATGCCTCTTCCGCATTGGTTCGCCAAAGGCTGCCGTCCGCACATGTATGTTCGGGGCAGCCGATCTGTGCATTGCCGCGCACTGCAAACCGCCCTTGCGGTGTACGGGCAACCGGGCCGCATAAATATACACAAAGATCCAGCACATGAATCCCAAGATCCATCAAAGCACCGCCGCCGCAAATATCTCGATTCTGCTTCCACCCCGGTACACGTCCCGGATCTACTGCACTCGCATGCCGATAACAAAAGCGAAATGAGAGAATTCTTCCCAATGCACCGGCATCGATAAGCTCTTTCGCACGCTGCACAGCACAAAGATACCGATTGTTAAACACAACCTGATGACATACGCCCGCTTGCTCGGACATTCGTGCCACCTGCTCCGCCTGCGTCGCTGTTGCACACAGTGGCTTTTCGCAATAAATATGTTTATGTGCTGCCAGCGCCCGCAACAGTGTTGCATAATGTGCGCAGTTTGGCGTGCACAAATCGATCACATCCACCCCCGGATCCGCAAGCAGCTCCTCTTCCCGCAACACGGCTTTGCAGCCCAGAACGGCCGAGGCTTGATACGTTGTGTCCGGATGTGCCGTATGCACTGCAACAATTTCCGCCGTAAAGGGCAACGCCCTATAATAAAACGGCAATACCCGAACGGCATATGCATGTGTGCGCCCCATGGCACCGTATCCGATCAAGCCAATCCGAATCGTTTGCATTTCTTTTTCCTTTCCAGGGAACACATTCCGAGCCTCAGCTCACTTCCCAACACAAAACCGCTTGAAAATTGTATCCGTAATTTCCGTACTTACGCCACGTGCATCCACCTCGCATAGCGCTCCCAGCGCCTGCTCAAGATCCATACAAGCAATATCCTGCGGCTCGCCACTTGCAAGCGCCACAACTGCCCGATCTGCCGCCGAAGCCGCTGCCTGCACAGCGGCGTATTGCCGCGCGTTGGATATTACACCGGCATCCGCCAAAAAGCCTTCCCGCAGATACAACCGTTCCAACCCCGTTCGCAGCACATCTACACCCGAGCCATCTGCCGCACAGATTTCATATTGCGCCGCAAATACCCCCTGCGGTAGCTCGAGCGGCATCTGTTGCCGCGCATCCCTCTTATTCAGCACCGCAACCGCCAATTTTCCACTCTCACGTACACGCGCAAGAACCGCCTCATCCTCTTCGTCTATCGGGCGGGACAGATCAAATACGCAAAGCAATAGCTCCGCCTGGTCGATTGCTCGCAGCGAACGCTCAACCCCCAAACGTTCGACAGGATCCTCCGTCTGCCGAATGCCCGCGGTATCACAAAGTCGCAGTAGCAGCTGCCCCACAACCGCGCTTTCCTGCAACACATCGCGCGTTGTTCCAGCCAATGGCGTCACTATCGCACGATCGGTGCCGAGCAACGTGTTAAGCAACGTAGATTTTCCCGTATTCGGCTTGCCGACGATTGCAGTTGGAATACCCTGCACCACCGCACGCCCCTGATGGTAACTGTCACACAATGTATGCAGCGCAGCCGCCGCATCCCTGCAAGCAACCTGTAGCTGCTGCGCGGTCAGCTCCGTCAAATCTTCATCCGGGTAATCGATATATGCATATGTAGATGCTAACAACATGCGCAGCTGCGCTGTCAACGCATCAAGCCGTGTAGACAACGCCCCGCGCGCTGTTGCAGAACAGACGCGCACCTTTGCAAGGCTCTCCGCCTCAATTAAATCAATCATGGCTTCCGCCTGCGACAAAGGCAGTTTGCCGTTTTCGAAAGCCCGCCTTGAAAACTCGCCTGCTTCCGCCTGTCGTGCCCCCTGTAAAAAGACACTCTCAAGCAGCAGCTGCTGTAACAATCTGCCGCCGTGGCAGGACAGCTCGACAGTATCCTCTCCGGTAAAGGAGTGCGGCGCAGCATAATAGACAGCGATCCCGTCGTCAATCACTTCTCCTTGCCGCAAAAACTCGCCGTATACCGCCAATCGGGCATCTTTCGCCGTAAGCGGTTTTCCATTTTTACGGCGGAAAACATTACGGCACACCGTAAGCACATCCGCTCCGCTGAGACGGATTACGGCTATTCCACCAACACCGGGCGGTGTGCAAACGGCTGCAATCACATCGTTTTTCATGCTTTCTCCCCTATACTACGCGTATTGCTCACAAAAAAAGGAGCCGCAGTTGCAGCTCCTTTCCGTTTTAACCAAGTTTTGCGTAGTTAACCTTAATGCCAGGGCCCATGGTTGTTGCCAAAACACAGCTCTTGATATACTGACCCTTGGCAGCAGCCGGCTTCGCCTTGATCACAGCGCCGACAAGCGTATTGAAATTGTCGGTCAATTTTTCCGTACCGAAAGAAGCCTTCCCAATGGGGCAGTGGATAATGTTGGTTTTGTCCAAACGATACTCAATCTTACCGGCTTTCGCCTCGTGAACCGCTCTGGCAACATCCGGCGTTACCGTCCCAGCCTTCGGATTCGGCATCAAGCCCTTCGGGCCGAGCACCTTACCAAGCCTACCAATGACGCCCATCATGTCGGGAGAAGCAATTACAACATCAAACTCAAACCAGTTTTCTTTTGTAATTTTTTCCACCATATCCTCAGCGCCTACATAATCTGCGCCTGCTTCCTTGGCGGCATCTGCCTTTTCGCCTCTTGCAAAAACAAGTGTACGAACCGTTTTGCCGGTACCGTGCGGCAATACAACCGCGCCTCGTACCTGTTGATCGGCGTGGCGGGAATCCACACCCAGACGAATATGAATTTCTACTGTTTCATCAAACTTTGCTTTCGCCGTTTGGCAAACCAAAGCAATTGCCTCTGCGCTATCATACAATTTTGCTTTATCATACAGCTTCGCGCTGTCGGTATATTTCTTTCCCTTAAACATCTGTGCCTACCTCCCGCTTACTCTTCAACCGTGATGCCCATCGAACGGGCGGTTCCGGCGATCATACTCATTGCAGCCTCAATGCTCGCTGCGTTGAGGTCAGGCATTTTGGTCTGCGCAATCTTACGGCAGTCTTCTTTGGAAAGCTGTGCAACCTTAACCTTGTTCGGCGTTGCAGAAGCACTCTCTAAGCCGCATGCCTTCTTAATGAGCACGGGCGCGGGCGGCGTTTTTGTGATAAAGGAGAAAGAACGATCGGCATACACCGTGATAACAACGGGAATGATCAAGCCGATATCATTTTTCGTACGTTCGTTAAAATCCTTGGTAAATGCGGAAATATTGACGCCATACTGCCCCAGCGCCGGACCCACCGGCGGCTGCGGCGTTGCCTTCCCTGCGGGAAGCTGTAGTTTTACGTAGCCCTGAATCTTCTTTGCCATGTTTTTACACCTCCAAATGTGGTACTTCATCGGGAAGCCGCTTCTTTTTTTGCTTCCCTCCCACGTTTTGCAGAGATCAGCCCTCTGCCAGCCGCTTCACGTCTGCAACGCTCAGCTCAATGGACGTATCGCGCCCAAACATGGACGCTTTAACCGTAACCGTGCGATTGTCTTGCGAGATTTGCTCCACAATTCCGGTGCTGCCTGCAAGCAGCCCGCCGCAAATCTGCACTGTATCGCCGGGCGCAAAGCCCAGCTTGACAACCGACGGCTTTGACGTACCTTCACTCCCGATTCCCAATGCAACCACTTCTTCGTCGCTCAGCGGAACCGGTCGAGAACCCGGCCCGACAAAGCCCGTCACACCTCGCACATTGCGCACGATGTGCCACGTCTCATCCGTCATCACCATGTGCACCAGCACATAACTGGGGAATACCTTGCTTTCCACTTCCCGAGACACTTCGCCGTCAATCTGGGTAACAAGCTCTGTCGGAATCAGAGTCTCCAAAATCTGCGCACCCATGCCGCGGTTTTCTACAATCTTCTCCAGATTCGTCTTTACTTTGTTTTCATAGCCCGAATAGGTATGCACGACATACCACTTCGCCGCAAGCTCCTCCATGCTGCCCCCTCCGGGTCACATCAGGTTTGCAAGCGCCGTAAGCCCCTTGGAAAAGCCCAAATCCAACAGCGCTATAACAACCGTGCTGATTACCAGCACAACCAGAACCAATGCCGTGTTTTTGACAGTTTGGGGAAATGCGGGCCAGACAACCTTTTTGAATTCGCTTTTGAATTCACGAAGCAACTTGCCGATTTTGGCAAACAAACCGGGTTTCTTCGCCTTTTTCTCTTCAGCCATCTCTTCCTCCGTCCTTACTTCGTTTCCTTATGCAAGGTATGCTTGCGGCAGAAACGGCAGTACTTGTTCAGCTCCAGTCTGTCCGGATCATTTTTCTTGTTCTTCATTGTGTCATAATTTCTTTGCTTGCACTCGCTGCACGCCAAAGTGATCTTTACTCGCATTTGTTAGGCACCTCCTGTTAAAACTTCCCCCACGGCTTTTCCGAATAACCGGGGGCTGTACCTCCCTCGGCGGAACCGCTTGTCCCGCCAACGACGACATGCCGTTTAAAAAGGGGCGGCCCTTTTTGGGCACGACAAAAAAAGCCCTTTTGTAGAGGTGCGCCCATTTTACCACGAATCCGGCAGCTTTGTCAACCCTTTTTTCGCTTTTTCTTTGGAAAAGCCTACTTGCATTCGGCCGCATGGTATGGTATACTGCACTGTGTCAAGCTTGATATGCCGCGGGATACATACCGCAAGCATCCGCCCCGGTTGCCGTTGAACATCGCGATGCCGTTATGGCGCCTCGAGAAAAGAGAAAATCATTGTATAATACCGCACCAGCTCCTCCCGGGATGCCGTAAAAAGGCCGTGCTTTCCGTCGGGAATCAATACAAAGCGGCAGGCTTGCGCATGTCGTGCAAACCGGCGCTGCGGGCCACGCTTCACCACGCGGTCATTCGTTCCGCTGAGCAAAAGCATAGGCACCCGAATCTGCGGTGCAACACGATAGACCAACTTGTGCTCTAAGGATATTGCTTCGTAAGTCCAGCCAACGGTGCCGGTAGAGGTTTGACAGCATTCGTTGCTCAGACGGCAGCGCATATTTGCCGCAAAACGCGCAGGGCTATTGTCGCTACTATGTGCAAAGCTGGCACGCGGATTAAAGTGGCCGGCATGTGAAAACGGTTTCTCAAAGCCTTGCTTACGCCCCAGCTGTCGTAGCCGCAACAACACAGCGGACCGCGGAATATTCGAGGTGCGCGGTGCAATCATCGGCGCAGATAAAATGGCGCGGCGCACCGGACAATCCGATTCGCTCAGAAAAAGCGCCGCCACCGCCCCGCCCATAGAATGTGAAAACAAGTCAATCTGCACATACTGTCGCGGCAGAATCATTTGCACTGTAAAAGCACGTACATCCGCCACATACTCGGAAAAACGCGCTACATGCACTACCTGCAGATCCGCTACAGCACGTTCGGAACGGCCGTGCCCCCGTTGCTCATACAGATATACATCGTAGCCGGCACGGAAAAAGCAGCCAACCATTTCCGTATATTTTTCGGCAAACTCCGTAAAGCCATGTACCAGCAGCACTGCTTTGTCGTGTCCCGGGGCGCGGTACGCTTCATAGTAAAGCCGCGCGCCGTCCGGTGCATGAAAATATCCGTGTTGTGCATATGGCTTAAGCACTTCTTTCAGCAAAGCAAGTGCTTTGTCATACCCCTGCTCAGGCAAAACCCAGCTCGGTTGGAACATACTGTTTTTCTCCTTCTTCCCGCACAGGCAGGCATATTTTTCTTGGAAAGCGGTGATACTGTTGATACAAGCGAACCGAAAAAAGGCTGGTATTATTATTCTCGCCGCTGTTCTTCTTTTACTGTCAAGCGATTTTTTTGCAACCACCGCCATTTGCGATGCCTTTTTTGCCCGTACCATTTGGGATGCCGTCCCTGCAGATTGCACAGCCCTTTGCTTTCCCGGCGGGGAAGCTACGCTGCAGGGATACCTTTTTCGCCCCGCAGGGCAAAGCGCGGCGCTGGTTGTACTCGCACCGGGCCTTGGGTCTTGCATTGAAGCGTACCTGGGCTGCGTGCGTTTTTTAACCCAAAACGGCTATACCGTGTTCTATTTTGATCCAACCGGCAGCGGAAAGAGCGGCGGAAACAGTGCCCTTGGGTACGGGCAAATTGTGCAAGACCTACAGTACACACTCTGTTTTGTGCGGGAACAGGCCTACTTTGACAACGACCGCATGCTGCTGCTTGGGCACAGCCGCGGCGGATTTGCCGTATGCTGTGCAGCCAATGAACCGGATGTCAGTGGGGTTGTAGCGGTCGGCGCGCACAATAGCTGCATGGATGCGATTCTCGCAGCCTCCACGCAGCATGTTGGCATGTTTGCCTATTGCAATTACCCCATGCTTTGGCTTGTGCAGGCAATGCGTACGGGCGTGTCATCTGTGCGCCTGCGTGCAGACCGGGTGCTTGCACAAAGCAACACGCCGACCCTGATTTTTCAGGGCAGATGTGACCGCGCCGCGCCACCGGATGCCTACTCTGTCTATGCATATCGTGATAACAGCTTTCCTGCTTCCGTTCAATTTTTCCTATATGACGCTGCAGACAGCTCGCATTCTGCTATGCTGCAAGAAGATGCCCCCGCGCTGCAACAAATTCTTTCATTTCTCAATACAGTATTGGGGCAATAATCTCGCTCATCCCTTGTATTTTTTCATTATACTCTGCGCAAATCGCAAAAGCAACCGACAAATTTAAGGAAAAGGACCGGGTTTTATTTTTATGGAAATTGTGTTAATCCCTGCACTGCAACCTGACGAAAAGCTGCTTACCCTTTTAGAGGCACTACAGGCACAAAAGCTGCAAGCCGTCGTCATAGACGATGGCAGCGGCGACGCTTATGACGAAATATTTCAAGCAGCGGAACAATACGGTGCCGTTGTGCGCCGTTTGGCACACAATCGCGGCAAAGGCGGTGCGCTCAAATACGGGCTGCAACAAATTATGCAACTTTTTCCTGCATGCAGCGGCGTCATCACCGCAGATGCAGACGGGCAACATCGCATCAACGACATCCGCGCTGTTCAACAAGAATTGCAACGGGGAGCGGCTTTCGTTCTTACTGTGCGGAATCTGCGCGGCAAAATCCCCAAAAAATCAAAACTCGGAAACACCCTCTCTCGCTATGTTTATACCATGTTCACCGGGCATTACTTTGCCGACAATCAATCCGGCCTGCGCGGTTTTTCCGCAGAGCAATTCAACTGGCTGCTTTTGGTCCCCGGCGAAAAATATGACTACGAATTGAATATGCTCTGCTATGCTGACAAGCAGGCTGTTCCAATTACCACCATTTCCATCGAAGCTATATACATAGACGGAAACCGTTCTACCCATTTTGATGCGCTGCGCGACACCTTTCGCATTTATCGGCTGCTGCTGCGCTCGGTATGGGCCTCCTTCGCCGGCGTTTTGCTAACGGAGGTCCTGGTTTTTCTGTTTTCCGTTTGGCTGGGCTATCGCTTTGTGCTGTGTACCGTCTTTACGGCAGTTTTGCTTTCTGCTTTGGTTACCATTTTGCTCAATCGTTATGTTGTTTTCCGCGCCGTTCCATACCGAGACGGCAGACGGCTGTTTGTTCACGCCTTTTGCCGAGGCCTGCTTTACACCGTCGGATGTCTGGCAGTCGGATATTATTTTCCGAATATCCCGCTGTTTTGGTCTTTCAACCTTTTTGCATTGCTGTGCATTCCTTTAGAATACCTGCTGCATCGCGCACAGCATACAGGGCGGTATCGAGATGTCAATAAAGAAAAAATCTCCTAAAATATACGAAGAGGCGTCCACCCGGGAACCCCCGCGGCGGGCGCCATTTTTCACAAACTGCGAAGCAGCTGCGCAGTGCAGGCGCAAACTGTTTGTGCCTGTGCACATCCGTGCATTTTGATCACCGGCTTTACCGTGCCTAAAAATGCAGCGCCCCCCCGCAAATTCAATTCATACAGTTCTGCCAGGCGCGCAAGAGTTTTTGCTTGGGCCGTCTGTGGGATTGGCAACATACGCACAGCCTCCATCGCGGCCAGGCCCGCCGCCTCATGTGCCTTCAGCAAAAGATTACCTGCATAGCCGTCACATACAATAACGTCTGCCACGCCGCTGCACAAATCGCATCCTTCCACACAACCGATAAACCGGCCGCCCCGCGGGAACTCCAGAGCTTCCAAAGCTGCATATGCCTGCCGTACGCTTTGTGTTCCCTTGGTGCTCTCTCTCCCTACAGAAAGCACCCCAACGCGAATCTCTGTCCGATGCGGCATCAGCCGAGCGGCATACGCTGCACCCAGCAGTGCAAATTGCTCGTATTCCCGCGTGCCGGGTGCCAAATTTGCACCGCAATCCAGCAAAATGACTCGATCTCCCTGCACCGTCGGTATAGCACTTGCAAGTGCGGGCGTTCGCAATGGCGGAACCAGCCCCAAGCGGAAAATTGAACCAACCAGCAACGCACCGGTATTACCCGCACTGAGCAGCCCTACCGCCTCCTGCCGCGTGCGCAAGGCATCCAGTGCCAACGCCATGGAAGTATCGCCAGCCTCATGCAAAATTGAGTCAGGTGCGTCGCCGGGGGCAATCTGCCGCTCTGCAGGCAAAAGCTCTACTCGGTTTGCATCCAAAAGGCCGCTTTGTAACGCCTGCTGCACTGCTTCTCCCTGCCCAACCAGTAAAAAAGAGAGATCTGCCTCTGCCTGCAGCGCCATCGACGCACCTTGCACCAGTTCCCATGCGCCGTTGTCTGCGCCGCCTAAATCCAGAACAATTTGTCTCATTTTCGCCTCCGTTTCTGCTGCATCACCACACACCGTATCACCGCTTCCGCCACGCCGTGGGGGTGCAGTTGACTTTTGTCACAATTCTCGCTGTAGCATTATTCAATAGCAAACAGATAGCGATATACCGGCTGCCCGCCGTATAAAAACCCAATTTCCGCCTCGGCAAAGTAGGTGCGCAAAACCTGCTCCACTTCTTTTCGCTCCTGCACTGACACATCATCGCCATAAAATACCGTGATAACATCTACAGGCAACGCCGGATCCAACGCCTGCACCAACGCCTGTATAGTTTCCAGGGGCGTATCCTGCGCGCATAGCACTTTTTTCTCGCACAGTCCCATATACGCACCTTTGCGAATAATAACACCGTCCAGCCGCGCATCCCGTACCGCCTGCGCCACAGCAGCGCTACAGACGCCAAGCATCCCCTTTTCCATTTCAGCATAAAACTGCTCGCTGTCTGTCACAGAGGGATCCATCAGAGAAAGTGCAGCAAAGCCTTGTGCCATCGAGCGGGTCGGCAACACACGCACCTGTGCTCCCTGCCACAGCTGTGCCGCTTGCTGCGCCGCAAGAATCGTGTTCGAATCGTTGGGCAAAACAACCAGCTGCTCGGCATCTGTCAGAGCAAAGGCTTGCAGAAATTCATCCGTACTTGGATTCTCCGTCTGACCGCCGCGTACCAATGCCGCTGCGCCCATGCGCAAAAACAACTCTGCCATGCCATCCCCCTGCACAGCAGCTACCACCGCAAAGCGCTGCCGCTCGCGTTCCGCAGGCGTCACCGCAGAGGCTGCAAGCGCACGGGGATGCGACGCACTGTGTTGCAAGGTCATGTTTTCTATTTTCACCGATAAAAACTCACCCCGCGCATGTGCCCATGCCAATACCTTTTCCGGAGAGAAGGTATGAATATGTATCTTCACCAGCACCCCCTCGCGAACGGCAACCAAAGAATCTCCAAGGGCGCTCAGCTCCTTTTTTGCCTCTTCCATAGAGAAAGCATCCAAATCTACGCACCGCGGCATCAGCTGTAAGATACATTCGGTACAGTAGCCATACTGCATCTGTGCGTCATTCTCCAACAGCAGGTTAACCGTGGCACCATCGGCCGTAAACGGTTCGCTGCGGCGTGGTTCCTGTCCGAGCAGAGCAGCCTGCATCCCCTCAAAAATACGCACAACCCCTGCACCACCGCTGTCTACCACACCGGCCTGCCGCAAAACCTCCAACTTTTCCGGTGTGCGTGCCAGCGACTCCCGCAATACCGGTAAAAGAGCTGCAAACAGCGTTTCAAAATCCGCGAACGCACCGGCGGCCGACAAAAATTCTGATCCTTCGCGCAACAGTGTCAGCATCGTTCCCTCTACCGGCTGGAATACCGCGCGGTAACTTTTTTCCCGGCCAGCGTCAAAGGCTTTGCAAAAATCGGCAGGCGTCATGTCGGAAAGTTCTGCCGCCCCATCTGCAAGACCTCGAATAAACTGCGAGAGTATCACCCCGGAATTTCCTCGCGCGCCAAGTAACGCGCCGCGTGCAAATGCACCCAGATATACGCCGACCGACTCCGTTTGCACGGCTTGTGCCGCCTGCACGGCGCCTTCCATCGTTTTTGACATATTTTTCCCGGTATCTCCATCCGGGATGGGGAATACATTGAGCGCATCAATTGCCTGCATATCGTTTTGCAGGCATGCCCAGCCGCCCCGCAGCAGTGTATGCAGACGCACGCTGTCCAAAACCTGCGTTCTTATCGCCATGGATCAGTTTCCTCCCTCGAGCTGCACCTCTTTGCCAAAGCAAAACGCAATGATTGTACCGGGCCCAACCGAGGCCCCAACAATCGGTGCAATGGTATTGATATAGACGTCCTTAAAGGGAACCGTATCAGTGATCTGCTGTGCCAACGCCTGCGCCTGTGCCTGCGCATCGGCATGCGAAACAAACAGCGTTTGCTGCTGCGGCTGCTCCACCGCCTGTGCAATCTGCGCCGCAATTTCCGCACGTGCATTCGCCGCTCCCTTGACTTTTTTAATAGCAACATTGCGGCCCAGCCGATCGGAAATCAAAATCGGCTTAACGCCGAAGATATTGCCGAAAAAAGCGGACGAGGCGGTTACTCTGCCGGAACGCCGCAGATACTCTAAATCTTCCACCGTGCCGCACTGATTCATTTGTAAGCAATGCTGTTGCACAGTCTGTGCCACCGCAGCGGCATCTGTCCCCGCATCACGCAATGCCGCCGCCCATAGGCAAAGCGCTCCCTGCCCAAGGGAGCTAATCAATGTATCGACACAATAAATCTGTCCTTGCGGGTATTCTTCCCGCAAGCTCTGCGCAACCATCCGCGCCGTATTGACCGAACCGGACAGTGCACTCGAACACCCCAAATATACTACATCCTGACCCTGCGCCAAGTAAGCGCGAAACGTTTGTGAAAACAGCGCTGCAGATACCTGCGTGGTAGTGATTCGTTTCCCCGCGCGCATATAATCATAAAACTGCTGCGGCGTATGCGCCTGCCAATCCAGGCGCGCCGGATATTCCGTACCGTCCACGGTATACCCCATGGTCACATAGGAAATCTGCCGCTGCTGCAGCGTTTCCATGCGCAAATCACATGTTGAATCCGTCAAAATGACAAACGGTCTCATCTTCTTCCTCCGTTCGTGCACCGAGCCTTGGTGCTGTCTTTTATTTTCCGCTCAAAATCTGCGTTAGAATTTCCTTTTCTCGTACGGCCCTCTGTGAAGTCGGCATACCGAAATAGAAAGCTGCACAAAGCCCCGGTCCGATAGATGCGCCGCAGGCCTTTCCCAAATTGACAAACAGAATCTCCCGCGGATGAATTTGCGCACGGATTCGCTCCGCATAAGCCTGCGCAAGCGATTCGCGTGCAGAATGCGTGATAACAATGGTCTGCTCTGCCGGGTCTTCAATGGTTTGTGCAATATAGGCAACCGCCGAATCCAGCATGGCGCGCTTGCCCTTGCACTTTCCCATCACTTCAACCATACCGCGCTCATTGAAATCCGCCATCAGTTTTAGCCCCAGCATGGACCCGAAAAATGCCTTTGCGTTGGAAACACGGCCGGTTTTAACCAAGAAAAACAAATCGTCCATCGATCCGGATTGGTGCAGTCGATGCCGGCTTTGCTCCAAATCCGCCACTACCTGCTCCGCAGATGCTCCCGCGCGCTGCAACGCGGATGCCCGCAGCAACAGCGCTGCAATACCGCCGGAATAACACAGAGAATCCACACAGTAAATCTTGCTACCCGGATATTTTTCCATTACCTCTCTTGCAACCTGTACGGTAACGGCATAGGTAGCACTTAAACCGCTCGAAAGTGACAAACTGATTACATCAACACCGGCAGCGGCATACTTTTCAAATACTCTGTGTACTTCTCCCACAGTCGGCGTAGAAGTTTTCTGCAGCACTTTGCTGCTGCCCATTTTCGCAAAGAAGGCTTTAATGGCCTCCTGCGGCTCATCCAAGTCAATCAAAGTCTCCTCGCCGCTTTGATCGTATATAATCCCATGCAGATATTCGGGAATGCCAAGGCTCTCTCGCTGTGCACGTGTCAAATCGCAAGCGGTATCCGGAATCAATACGTACTCTCGCATCGCTTATTTCTCCCCATCCTTTTTCTCTCAGATGCGTTCTGTGCACACCGAATCCGGGGGCATGCAAGCAACGCTTTGTTTCTTCAGTATAGCACAAGATACGAACGCTTTCAACAAATTTGTGTCAAAAAAATGTTGCATTTGCGAAAAAAGGTGGAAATTTTGAAACAATCTGTTATAATAATAAGAAACAGGTGTGTTTTGCACACCGATTTTATGGAATCATGAGGACTGCTATGCTGGTATGTTGGATTGTTTTTGGTATTGCCGTTTTGCTACTCAGCGGCATCGCCGTAATGCTTTGGAAAACGGTTCCCATCGCCAAAAAAGTTTATTTTTCTCAGCTTGTACGCGAAACGCCGGAAAAATGGGGGCGCGTCTGTTCTGCACCCGATAACCCCGAGCAGCTTGCTATGTGGAATGCCGGCTGTGCCTGGGCAGAAGAAAACCGCACACATATGCGCCCCGTCCACATTCAAAACGGGCAGCTTCGCCTCGCGGGCGAATACTACGATTTCGGAGCGGAGCGCTGTGTTATCATTCTGCCCGGTCGCTGTGAAAGCTTATGTTACTCCTATTACTTTGCGCCACCTTACGTCAAAGCCGGCTGCAATGTTCTTGTCATTGATACACGCGCACACGGGCAAAGCGATGGGATGTATAATACTCTGGGGCGCTTGGAAAGTGAAGATCTGCTGCTATGGATGGACTTTGCGCAGCAAACGCTCGGCAATCGCCAAATTTGCCTGCACGCCGTTTGCGTCGGCTCCAACACCGCGCTGCTTGCAGCCATTAGCTCGCGTCGCCCGGAGGCGCTTTTTGCAATAATATGCGAAGGTTGCTATGTCTCTTTCCGCGAAACCTTCCGCAGACACATGCTCTATATTCATAAGCCGACCTTTCCCGTTTTGGACCTATGTATGTGGATGATCCGTCACTACGCAGGCACAAATGTGCGGCGAATTGCACCAATACGCTTAGTGCGGCGCCTGCAACTTCCGATCTTATATCTGTTCGGCAAGCAGGATGCGTTCTCTGTGCCGTCTATGAGCCGTCGGCTTTTCCAGGCAACCAAAACACCCCACAAACAGATTGTTTGGTTTGCAAAAGGTACTCATTCCCACTTACGGCTTGCCAACACCGCACAATATGACCAGAGCGTTCTTGCATTTTTACAGGCGCAAACACGCAGCAAGGAGGTATCATGAACAAAAGGGAATCCATCCGGGCGCTGATCCGGCATAAAATGCACACGCTGGAACAAGCGCAACCAACTATGGCAGCTGTTTATGCCGGTATGTTCGATCGCCCGCAAGCCATTGCCTGTGAAACAAACGACGGCTGCAATATCACGCAACTTTCCTATGCTGAAATGGACCGCCGCATTACAGCGTTTGCCGCAGCACTGCGGCAGAAAATCGGTGCGCTGCACACGTATATAGCCATTGCAATGGAAAACGGACCGGATTTCATCACTGCATTTTGGGGCGTGTTGCGCAGTGGCAATAAGCCTTATCTTGTCAACTTGCGCCAACCGTTCTCGATGCAGACACAGGCATTGGCACAGCTGGAAGTACAGTATATCCTTGCCACGGCTCCCGGAAAGCTCCCCGGCGAGTATCTCCTTTTTGCAGACTTGTCTGACACAAACACCGCTTCTTATGCCGCCGAATCCGGCACTTTTATACAGCAAGACTCCGCTGCGTTTGAAAATGAGTTTGCACTTTCCTCTTCGGGTACCGGCGGTGCACCCGCCGTTTGTATTTACGACGGTGCGTGTGTGCTTGCCCAGCTGCGTGATGCCCGTAAGATCCTACAAAAAAACCACCGCATGCAGCAGCATGCAAACGGCGCGCTGAAGCAGCTGGCTTTTTTACCCTTTTATCACGTTTTCGGCTTGTTCGCCGTCTATTTTTGGTTTTCCTATTTCAGCCGTACCATCGTATTTGTGCGAGATCTGTCGCCCGCCGTATTATGCGGCACAGCGCAGTTGCACGGCGTCAGCCACATTTTTGCCGTTCCGCTGCTCTGGCATGAAACAGAACGCCTCTTTTTACGGCAGCTGCACCAAATGCCGCCTGCGCAGCAAAAAAATTTCTGGCGTATACATTCCTTTTCCTTATGGTTGCAGCAGCTATTTCCATACGCCGGCGCCACCGTGGCGCGTATGCTCTTTCGCAGCGTAAACAACCGCCTGTTCGGAAATACCGTTCGCTTTTGTATCAGCGGAGGTAGCTATATCCGTCCCTCCGCATTGCGTCTGTTCAATGGGCTTGGCTATCCTCTGCACAACGGCTATGGGCTCACAGAGGCGGGGATCACCTCCGTCGAACTTACTGCCCGCCCCAAACGACGCCTGTGCGGGGCAGTGGGAATGCCGTTTGCCTCCGTGCACTACAGCATTGCCAAAGATGGCACTCTCACCGTACAGGGTGATGCTGTTTGCAGAGAAATTCTGCATGACGGGATGCGTATGCAGACAAACAAAAGCATTCAAACCGGCGATATAGCTTACTTTGACGGCAAAGGATATTTTATTCGCGGCAGACAGTGCGACACCGTTATAACAGAAAGCGGAGAGAATATCAGTCCGGATGCGATAGAACCGCTGTTTGCTCTGCCGGATGCCTGCGCGCTGTGCCTGCTGGGACTCGGAGAAGACTCCGCGGAGCAGCTGACGTTGGTTGTACAAATCAGCCCGTATCTTCCGCCCACACGTCTGGAAGCGCTGCGGCAAACGATTCTGCAAATCAATCATGCATTGCCGCTGCCGCAACAAGCACGCGCGCTTTTTTACACAACCGATCCGCTGTTGCCGCCGCAAGCTATCAAAGTGAACCGTCGTGCACTGCGCCAAGGCATTCAGCAGGGTACTATCCGTCTGACCCCCTTCACGGCGCCATCCGTCCCCCCCACAGATACCTTTGATCCGGATAGCCCGCTTGCATGCCGTGTGCGACAAATCCTGGCACAAGCTCTGGAAATCGAGGAAACGAAAATCACACCGGATGCGCAGCTATTCACGGATTTAGGCGCTTCTTCCCTGCAATATTTTGCAGCCGTCAGCGCTCTTTCGGAGGCGTTTTCCCTGCAGAGTTTTGACCAAACGGAGCAATATTGCTATACGCTTCGTCAACTATGCGATTATCTTGCAAAGCATCTGTAAGGAGATTGATCATGAAGCCTCTGAAACGTCCGCTGCAGCGGGTGAACTATCCGGTGCTGCTCTTTACAAAAATTACGGGCGCGTTGCCAAGCTGGCTGTTTTTTCGTCCGCGTATTTACCGTGTGCCAGATGCGCCGCGCGGCAAGCTGCCCGGCGGCACACTGCTTGTGTCCAATCATACCTCTTTGCTGGATTTTGTTTTATATCTACTCATTTTCCCTTGGAATACCCTTCGATTTCTCATTGCGGAGGTGCTTTTTTCGAAAAGCACCGTGCTCAGCCGGCTGCTGTATGCCCTGGGGGGCATTTTTGTGGATCGCACCTCGCATGATTTTTCCTTTGTGGCAGATGCCGTACGCGTGCTGCAAAGCGGCGGCATCGTAGGGGTATTTCCGCAAGGGCGCCTGCCAATCGGAGATACGCCCTTTCCCTTTCTGCCAAGCGCCGTCTATATTGCGCTTCGCTCCAATGCCACAATTGTGCCGGTTTATACCGCAGGCGGATATGGCCGCAGACGCGCTCGCGTTGTTATCGGCGCGCCTTTTTCGCTGCGCTCGCTGCGCAGCGGCAGCGATGAACCAGATCAGGCAGAATTGGCTGCACTGAATGCGATGCTGCAAGCACGCGTTATGGAACTTGCGCAAACGCTGCCGCAGGAGAAAAAGCAATGAAGACGTTGTTTTTGTTTTTTATGGATCTGGGCAGGCTGCTCTGTGCGCCGCTTTTACTTGTATTTCGCGTCCGTCGCATGCATTTGGACGGCTCCCCGGCACACACGCTCCCAAAAGGCGGCGCAGTCTTGGTGTGTAACCACGTCGGCTTTTCCGACCCAATGGTGCTCGGTTGCGCCTTTGCTCCGCGCCGTGTCTTTTTTCTGGCCGCTGAAGCGGTGATGCAGCCGGGCTTGCGCGGTTTTTTGCTGCGGCATGCCGGCTGTATCCGGATTGACCGCAACGCATGCGATATTGAGGCGATTCGTTCCTGCGTTCAAGTGTTGCAAGCAGGTAAACTATTGTGTATTTTTCCGCAAGGACATCTGCAGCATAGCGGCGCACTCGATCAAATCAAGCAAGGCGCCGCCATGATCGCACAGCAGGCACAGGTGCCCCTGATTCCCTTATATACCGATAAGCCCCCGTCACCGTTTCGCCGTCGGGTACTGATTGTTGGTCAAGCGATTCATCCGCAAGACTACTGTTTTGGAAAATTCCCTCTCCCTGCGGAGCTGCGTACACTTGCAGACACCACACGCACGGGTATGTTGCGCTGCAAACAAGCATATTCCGCATACGCATATCAAAAAGGAGGCCATTCATGAACACTTTTGCAGAGTTGCTCGCATTGCTTAAAACCGTCTTTGCAGACGAAATTTCTTTGCAGGGGATTACCGAGCAGACCCCACTTAACACACTGGGCATCAGTTCCGTCGGATATTTATACCTGGCGCTCGCCGTGGAAGAACGTTTCGGCGTGCGGTTTTCCAATGCAGATTTCGTTGCGTTTTCCACTGTGGGTGACGTGGTACGCCGCATTGAGCAGGGGCACGCGCAATGACCTTTCGCCAGGGACAACCGAGTAGGGGTGATTTGATCCGTGTACACGTTTCATTTTATGATCATTACGGCATTTATGAAAGCGACACGGCAGTATATGCATTCGGGCTGCCCGACAATACCGGCGTGGCACCTGAAGAAATCTGCGTGGTATGTACCCCGCTGGCTGTTTTCTGCGCCGGCGGCTTTGTGCAGGTCGCGCAGCTAACGCGTGCCGAACGCAAACAAGCCCGCTCTGCAGACCGGGTGATTGCGGCCGCTCGCGCACGTTTGGGAGAAACGGGATATCATATTTTGTACAATAACTGTGAGCATTTCGCAACCTCGTGCCTGTTCGGCACGCCGCGTTCCGCGCTGGTAGAAGAGGCACGCGCCTCAATTCGCAAAAAGCTCGGCCACTGAAACAAAGCGGCCGAGCCATCAAAAAGGAGAGAGCGCTATGACTTTTTTACCTGTCACCGCAGAGGAAATGCGTCAACGCGGCTGGGATCGACCGGATTTTGTCTATGTCTGTGGCGATGCTTATGTCGATCACCCTTCTTTCGGCGCTTCCATTATCACCCGCGTACTGGAGGCGGAGGGCTTTCGGATCTGTATGCTGGCACAGCCGCGCTTTGACAGCTGCGAGGATTTTCGCCGCTTTGGCTGTCCGCGGCTTGGTTTTTTAGTCAGCGCCGGTAATTTGGATTCCATGGTTGCTCACTATACCGTTGCAAAACGGCGCCGTACTTATGACTATTATTCTCCCGGCGGAAAAACCGGCTTGCGTCCCGACCGCGCCTGTATCGTCTACACCAACCGGATTCGGCAGGCATACGGGCATATTCCGGTCATTTTAGGTGGGCTGGAAGCATCTTTGCGACGCTTTGCCCATTACGATTACTGGGACGATCGACTGCGCCATTCCATCCTACTGGACAGCGGTGCAGATTTGTTGATCTATGGAATGGGAGAAAACACCGTGCGCCGCATTGCCAAACTGCTTGACCGCGGAATTCCAATGAACCGCTTACGTGACATCCGCGGCACGGCATGGCTTGGCAAGCGAAATGACCGTGTTCATTTTCCTGTGGCAGGCACAAGCGACTTTACCACTTTGCGCCAAAGCAAGCTTGCCGTTGCACGGGCATTTTCTTTGCAATATCGCAATACAGATGCCGTTCATGGCGAAGCTGTTGTTGAGTATTACGGTGACCGCATGCTCGTACAAAACCCACCCATGCCACCACTGACACAGCCTGAACTGGATGCCGTTTACGCCTTGCCCTACGCCCGCGCCTGGCATCCGATGTATGATGCCGCAGGCGGTGTACCCGCTTTGGCCGAGGTTAAATTTTCCATCACACATAACCGTGGCTGTTTCGGCGGCTGCAATTTCTGCGCCATTACATTTCACCAGGGGCGTCAGGTAAGCTGCCGCAGCATTGCAAGTGTAACTGCGGAAGCAAAACTGCTCACCACACTACCTGATTTCAAAGGGTATATTCACGATGTCGGCGGACCGACTGCAAACTTTCGCCGTCCTGCCTGTGACAAGCAGCGTACGCAAGGCGTCTGCAAAGACCGGCACTGCCTGACGCCAACGCCTTGCCCCGCACTGCGTGCGGAACACAGCGAATATCTGGAACTGCTGCGCGCCGTAGAAGCAGTTCCGGGGGTCAAAAAAGTGTTTATCCGCTCCGGCATTCGCTATGACTATCTTCTGGCAGACCGCACACCCGCCGCAGATGCATTTTTCAAAAAGCTGGTTCGCGACCATATTTCCGGGCAGCTTCGCGTCGCACCGGAGCATTGCTCAGAAGCGGTTCTACACTGTATGGGCAAAGCCCCGCTTCAAGCTTACCACATCTTCCGCAAGCGTTTTTATACACTGTGTAAACAAATGGGGTTGCAACAATATCTGGTGCCCTATCTGATGTCCTCACATCCGGGAAGTACCCTCTCAGATGCAGTTGATCTGGCGCTGTGCATTCGCCAATGGGGCTGTGAGCCAGAGCAAGTGCAGGATTTTTACCCAACACCGGGTACCGCCTCCACCGTTATGTTTTATACTGGGCTGGACCCTTTTACGGAGCAGCCGGTCTTTGTTCCGCGCGACCGACATGAAAAACAGATGCAGCGAGCCTTGCTGCAGCCAACACGGCCGCAAAACGCCCCGTTGGTGCGAGAAGCCCTGCAGCAGTGTGGCCGCACTGAGCTACTCGACGTACTACTGCACGGCTCAGCGCCCGCAAAATACCACCATTCGCCGCCGCAACCGGCAACTTCTGCCAAACGCAAACCCAGGCAGCACCTTTGCAAGCCGCAGACGCCTACCGCATCCCCACCGCGACCGCGATTGAAAAAAAAGCCCGCGCCCACGGGCAAACAAGCAACGAAGGGAAAACGATCATGAGCGAGTTACAGGAAAAATTTATCCGCATTTATCGGGAGAATATTCAGCGCGAAGGCGCCGACAAGCTGCTTGACTGGCTCTGCTCTCCAGCCAGCGACTTTTTCACTGCGCCCGCTTCCACACGGTATCACGGCGCCTACGAGGGCGGTTTGTGCGAACATTCTATCAATGTTTATGAATGCCTGTGTGACTATTTGCAGCGGCCACGCGTGCGGGAAATGTACGACCTTGCCCCCTCCGCCCAAACCGTTGCTATCGTAGCCTTATTACACGATCTATGCAAAGTCAACTGTTATAAGCCATCTTTTCGCAATGTCAAGGACGAAAACGGAACCTGGCACAAAGTGCCATGTTATGAGTTTGCCGATCCGTTGCCGTACGGACATGGTGAAAAAAGCGTATATATTATCAGCAGCTTCATGCGGCTGAGTCGTGAAGAAGCGTTTGCTATCCGCTTTCATATGGGCTTTTCAGCGACAGACGAAGCACGGCTGGTCGGCGATGCATATGAAAAATTCCCTCTTTGTATTGCGGTATCGACAGCAGATTTGGAAGCTTCTTACTTTGTTGAATCACGCAAAACGAAGCAATAATCTTTTCGAGTCTTCCGCTTCCTAATAATCAGCAAAGCTGCCATCTTACAAGGGGAAACTACACGTCCCAATGAGCAGCGGTATGTGCGTAAAACAGGAAAGGCGTGCCCTTTGTGGGCACGCCTTTTGCACTATGGGGATAGCCACAAGGTAGCGCAAGGGACATCGCTCCTTATTCGGAACGCAATAGGGCAAGAAAGCACTCGGCTTTCCCTTTGCAGAGCGCACCTGCGGGCTGCCCCGTATAAAAGTGCATCCTTGTGTCTACTCGATCCGCCCCAATTCTTAGAAATGTTATCTGCGCGAGTATTCCTTCTGCACCTTCAAATAAAAGTGTTCTTCGCTTTGCTGACAGGACAGCGTCGTCAATCCCTCGTCTTCACACATTTTCAATATAGAATGCATATCTTGAGAATCCAACTTGCCAACACCATAGGTAGTTTTTATTGTTTCGTGAGGCATTTGCACAACTACATCCACGCAAAAAGGAACTGGATAAGCTGATGCTATATTGCAATCCCAAATATGAAGTTCCCCACCTCTTTTCAAAACTCTGGTAGCTTCTCCAATGGCCTTTCTTTGTTCTTCTTCCCCCATAAACAGTAAAGTAAAGAAGAAGGTCACATTATCAAAAGAATTCGCTTCCTGTTGGAGCTCAGTTGCATCCATAAGCACTTTTTTGCAGACATTTGGTGCTTCATCAAGTTCTTCCTGTCTGCTGTCGATGGCTGTAACCTGTTCACGATAAAGGCGTCCTATGATACCTTCTCCGCCGCCTCCAATATCAAGAATGTTACCTGACAACTCTTTGTGTAAATGCAAAATCATTGTAATCCTCTTCCGAAAATTCCGGTTTGCAGTCCTTTTAGTACCATACTACCACACAACAGAATGAAACGCAAGAACAGGCACAGTAACGCAAACGACTGTGCCTGTTAACTGTCTTATATACACCGTTCTTTTTCGGGCCGCGGTTTTTCTGCGGCACGGTCGCTGCGGGATTGCGCACGGCAGGTGCGAAGCCGTCTTGCTTTTCCCTGCAGCGCCGTGCCGTATGCAACCTGGCAACGCTATGCGCTGAGCAGATCGATCAAAACATCCTTCGCCGTGCAAGGCGTAACCCCGCCGTGTACCAACGCAAAATAAATCTGAAAAGCAAAAACCTCGTCCGTGGAAAAATTGTAAAGCAGCCTCTCTTCTTCTGTTTTTCCCGCCTTTATTTTAGACAGATAAATCGAATAGGCCCCAGGGTGGGAAAACAGAAGCTCATAGCAAATGAAAAACGGTGTTCCGTCTTCTCCGTGCATTTCGCGCAGTTCCATTTTCAAAATCCGCAACGCCCGCGGCTGTGTTTCCCTTTCACATTTGGCCAGATATGTATGCAACATTCCCCTCCGACACCTCCGCTTCATTTCATGGCTGTATTGTACCATGGAATGCACACGAAGAAAAGCAGAATGATTCGCCGCAATCCGACAAAAAACGCGCAGGCTTCCTTTTTTGGGAAATATTTGTGTGCCGTGGACAAATATTTTGTTGTTTGGTGTCGTTTTTTGCCTGCGAAATATTTTCCTTTCGATTCCTTCGACGCCACTTTTTCCTTACAAAAACACAAACAGCATACCATTGCGGTATTGTTTTCCATATCTGCCTATAGTCTCCCTTTGCATTCTGCCCTTGCAATATGGTATATTGAAGACAACATAATGTGATACAGCGGCTTACTGCCGTGAAGGGAGTATCTTTATGCGCCGGTTTTCATCTTTGCCGCAGCCGGGTATACATACGCGTCGTCTGCTCGGCATCCTACTGCCTGTGATCGCCGTTTTGTTGGCAGAGCAGATTTTGCTTTATTTTGCAGCACCGCCTGAGACACGACTGCACTTTGTCAGCGTGCTTGCTGACCGCGTGGAGTGCCTGTGTCACTGTTTTGCGGTAACAGTCGGCGGCGCCCTTTTATTGGAATGCGCAGCACCGCATCATGCCGCAAATGAGAAAAAATGATGCCAATTGACAATTGTTCGGCCGTTTAGATGTTTGCTTAAAACAGCCCTGTAATTTGTCCGTCTGCATCCACATCGATTTGCTCTGCAGCAGGATGTGCGGGCAAACCGGGCATGGTCATAATGTCCCCTGTGCGTACAACCACAAAGCCAGCGCCGGCGCTGACACGCACATCCTTTACCGTCACAAAAAAGCCACTCGGCGCACCAAGCTTTGCCGGGTCATCGGAAAAGCTGTATTGCGTCTTTGCGATGCACACCGGGCAATGGCCAAAGCCCAAAGCCTCCAGCCGCGCAAGCTGCCGCTGTGCTGCCGGCGTATACTGTACCCCTTCGCCGCCGTAGACCCGGGTCACGACGGCGTTGATTTTTTCCTGCAATGGCGCCGCGTCTTCATAAGCGTAGCGAAAAGATGCCGTCTGCTCCGTACACAGCCTGATGACTTCCTGCGCAAGGGCCTGTGCGCCGGCTCCCCCCTGTGCCCATACGGTAGATGGAATCGCATGCACCCCTTGTGCTGCACAGGCCTGCACAACACAGTCTATCTCCCGGTCCGTATCGTCCGGGAAGCGGTTGACCGCGACCACGCATGGTAACCCGAACACATCCCGCATATTGCTCACGTGGCGCATCAAATTGGCAAGGCCCTTGTGCAACGCAGGGAGATTTTCTGCGCTAAGCTCTTTTTTCGCAACGCCGCCGTGCATTTTCAACGCACGTACGGTTGCAACCAAGACAACTGCATTGGGCTGTAAAGACGCCATGCGGCATTTAATATCCAGAAATTTCTCTGCTCCCAAATCTGCACCAAAGCCTGCCTCCGTTACAGTATATTCTGCGGTGCGCAGTGCCATCCGCGTAGCGGCAACGGAGTTACACCCATGTGCAATATTCGCGAACGGCCCACCATGTACAAAAGCCGGGGTACCCTCCAGGGTCTGTACCAAATTCGGCTTCAGCGCATCCAGTAAAAGCGCCGTCATAGCACCCTGGGCATGCAAATCAGCCGCTGTTACCGGCTGATCCTCTCGGGTGTAGCCAACGATAATGCGCCCCAGCCGCTCCTTCAACTCCGTTACCGATGCGCTCAGGCACAACACTGCCATGATCTCACTGGCAACGGTGATGTCAAAACCGTCCTCCCGCGGGGTACCGTTCACCGAACCGCCCAGCCCGTCCACGATGTGTCGCAGCTGTCGGTCATTCATGTCAACACAGCGACGCCAAGTGATTTTTCGCGGGTCTATGCCAAGTGCATTTCCCTGTTGTATATGATTGTCCAGCATGGCAGCCAGCAAATTGTTTGCAGCGCCGATCGCATGGAAATCACCCGTAAAATGCAAATTGATGTCCTCCATAGGAATTACCTGGGCATAGCCACCGCCTGCAGCACCGCCCTTGACACCAAACACCGGCCCAAGAGATGGCTCGCGCAAGGCAACCACGGCGTTTTTGCCCAAGCGGCGCAACCCGTCTGCCAGACCAATTGTGGTTGTCGTTTTGCCCTCTCCCGCCGGCGTTGGGTTAATGGCGCTTACCAGCACCAGCTTAGCATCCTGCCGCTGCGGCATACGCAGCAGGGAAAGATCAATTTTTGCCTTGCGGCTGCCATAGCTTTCCACATAGCGCGCGTCGATCCCGGCACGAGCGGCAACCTCTGTAATCGGCAGGGGCTTTGCCCTGCGCGCAATCTCAAGATCGGATAAATATTCCATCGGTCTTTTTGCTCCTTTTTTTATTCTTTAAAAAATGCAACGGCTGCCTTGAATAGGTGTATGTCATATTCGCCGGGTACATTTTTATACAATCCGTTGCCTATCCGCTCACTATGCCCCATTTTTCCGAACACTCTGCCGTCCGGAGAAGTGATTCCCTCCACAGCCCAGGCGGAGTTGTTGGGGTTGTATGCGATCTGATCGGTCGCACGGCCGCCGGCATCCACATATTGCGTTGCAATTTGACCGTTGGCAGCAAGCTGCGCAAGCTGCGCATCGCTGGCAATGAATCGCCCCTCCCCATGGGAAATCGGGACACTGACAATATCGCCCGGGTGCATATACCGCAGCCAGGGTGAGCGGTTGGTGACAATGCGCGTACGAACTATCTTAGACTGATGCCGCCCAATACGATTATACGTCAGTGTGGGAGCAGTGGGATTCGGATCGACAATTTTTCCGAAAGGCACCAATCCGAGTTTGATCAGTGCCTGAAACCCATTGCAAACACCAAGTATCAGGCCGCCGCGTCTGTCCAGCAAATCTTCCGTTGCCGCTCGCACGGCAGCGTTGCGAAATACCGCGGTTATAAATTTCCCGGATCCATCCGGCTCGTCCGCACCGGAAAAGCCTCCCGGTATAAACAGCATCTGCGCGCGCCGCAACGACGCTGCCAGCGCCGCAACGCTTTGCTCTATGCGTTCCGGAGAAAGATTGTTCAGCACAAGCAACTCCGGCAACGCACCTGCCTCTTCCACGGCGGCCGCACTGTCATATTCACAGTTGGTGCCCGGAAATACCGGAATCAAAACGAGCGGCTTTGCCGTGCGCACAGCGGGTGCGGCAGGAGGCGTCTGCAGTTCCGCCGGCTCATCTAACGTCGGAATTTCCGTGTCGGCGGATGCTTGCTGCATAGGATATACGCCTTCCAATGTACCACAATAGCACTGTAAAATAACATCTGTCCCCACCTTGGCATCCCGGTAGCAAAAGCTTTGTTCCGCAGTGACAACGCCAAGCGGCAGCGCGTCCGGCACGTCTTGCCGCACCGATAAAACAAACGCGCCGTAGCAAACATCAAACAGTTCCCGCATGTTGCGCCCGGCATCGAAACAAAAGCCAAACCCGTTGCCAAAGCACATCTTCATAACCGCCTCTGCAACCCCGCCATAGCCCGGTGTATACGCCGCCTGCACAACGCCGCTGTGTATCAGCGCACTGACTTTCTCATACAACGCTTTCTGAGAAACCGGGTTCGGCAAGCCGCTTGCTTCCAGCTGCGGCCGCAGCAACACAAGGCGCTCCCCCGCATGGGTACAGGTATTGCAGACTATATGCTCTATTTGTTCTGTCGTGACGGCAAAAGAAACCAGCGTTGGAGGCACATCCAGCTCCTCAAAACTGCCACTCATGGAATCTTTTCCGCCGATCGCACCAACCCCCAGATCCATCTGTGCCGCAAACGCTCCCAGCAGCGCTGCAAGCGGCGCGCCCCAGCGTGCCGGGTCTTTTCCAGGGCGCGGGAAATACTCCTGCAGCGTCAAATACACCTCCGAGAAAGATGCACCGGCAGCAATTAATTTTGAAACCGATTCTACCACAGCTAAGTATGCGCCGTGGTATGGGCTTTTTTCAGAAATATACGGATTATACCCCCACGCCATCACAGAACAGGTATTGGTCTGCCCGTGCGGTACCGGAATTTTCTGCACCATCGCCTGTACCGGCGTTATTTGCCGCACGCCGCCGTAAGGCATCAAAACGGCGCCCGCACCGATCGTAGAGTCAAACCGCTCACCCAGCCCCCGTTTATCACAAACATTCAAATCTGCTGCAAGTGTTTGCAGAGCAATGACAAAATCAGAATGAAACGGCCGGGAATACGGCTCTGCAGGCGCAACCGCAACGCGCGTATGTTTTTGTGCACCGTTAGTATCCAAAAATGCACGGCGCAAATTGACCACGGTTTCGCCACGCCAGCACATCATAAGGCGCGGTTCTGCACATACCTGTGCCACCGGCGTTGCCAGAAGATTCTCCGCCTGCGCCAACTCAATGAGCTGCGCAGCGTCCTCTGCTGCCACAACCACTGCCATACGCTCCTGCGATTCGCTGATGGCAAGCTCCGTACCATCCAGTCCTTCATACTTCTTCGGAACTGCGTCTAAATCTATGCGCAGCCCCTCTGCCAATTCCCCAATTGCGACACAGACACCACCGGCGCCGAAATCGTTACACCGTTTGATCATTTGGCAAGCCTTGGGGTTTTTGAAAAAGCGCTGCAGCTTTCTTTCCTGTACCGCGTTCCCTTTTTGTACCTCCGCGCCGCAATGCTCCAACGATTGTACCGTATGCGACTTGGAAGAACCCGTTGCACCGCCACAGCCGTCTCTTCCTGTTTTCCCACCGAGCAAAATAACAACATCTCCCGCCTGCGGCTGCGCACGGCGTACCTGCTCTGCAGGCGCCGCTGCAATAACAGCACCAAGCTCCATATGCTTTGCCAGATAGCCGGGATGATACAACTCATCCACAATTCCGGTTGCAAGCCCGATTTGGTTGCCATAGGAGGCATATCCGGCAGCCGCCGTTGTTACAATTTTTCGCTGCGGTAGCTTGCCGGGTAACGTCTTTTCCACCGGCTGCCTCGGATCTGCCGCACCGGTCAGCCGCATGGCGCCGTATACATATGCTCTGCCGGAAAGCGGATCTCGAATTGCGCCGCCGATACAAGTCGCCGCGCCGCCGAATGGTTCAATCTCCGTAGGGTGATTATGGGTCTCATTTTTAAACAGCAGCAGCCACGGTTCTTTTTTTCCGTTGCGTTCTACATCGATTTTTACCGTGCATGCGTTGATTTCTTCCGAAGCATCCAACCGATCCAAACGGCCGGTTTTCACCAGGTATTTTGCAGCCAACGTTGCAACATCCATCAAGCATATCGGTTTTTTGCTGTCAAGCTGCGTGCGTGTTTGCTGATATGTCTGCCAGGTCTTTTGCAAAAGGTCGTCTGCAAACTGCACATCGTCCAGCTGCGTAAGAAAAGTGGTATGGCGGCAATGATCAGACCAATAGGTATCAATGACACGCAGCTCTGTCAAAGTAGGATCTCGCTGTTCAGTACAAAAATAATCACGGCAAAACCGAACATCGTCCAAATCCATGGCCAACCCCAGCCGCTGCGCGAGCGCTTCCAGCGCAAGATCGTCCATTGCACAAAAACCCTCTACCGTCTGAATCGGCGCGGGCTCGGGATATGTCGCCTGCAGCGAAGCCACGGGCGCAGGGTCTGCTTGCCGTGCCTCAACGGGGTTAATTAAGTACTTTTGAATACAGGAAAATGCTGCCTGATCCAACTCTCCGTAAAACAAATAAACCTTTGCCGTTTTGACCAGAGGCCGCTCTCCTTTGCATAAAAGTTGGATACATTCCGCAGCCGAATCGGCGCGCTGATCAAACTGACCGGGTAAATATTCCACACAGAGCATTTGTGCTCCCTTACAATCAGGCGCATCAAATGTGCAAGTATCCACCGCCGGTTCCGAAAGTACCGTCTGTACGGCATATAAAAACGTCTCTTCGGTAAGCCCCTGCACGTCATAGCGATTCCATATGCGCACATCTTTTAGCGCACGAATTTGCAAAATCTCCCGCAGCTCTGTGCAAAGCGCTTTGGCTTCGTCGGCAAAAGCAGGCTTTTTTTCTACGTACACCCTATATACCATAGCTCACTCCCCCAAAATCTGCAACGCTTTCTGCCCGATATCCCGCCGACAGAAACCGTTTGCAAAATCAACCCTGTCTGCAAGCGCATATGCATCGTTCACCGCTTCGCGCAGCGTTTGCCGCACCGCCGTAACACCAAGCACCCTGCCGCCAGCGCTGCGCAAGCCATCCTCAGCACACTTGGCTCCGGCAACATATATTTCTTCTCCGGCCGCCGTCTGCGGCAGGTGTATTGGGCATCCGGATTCGTAGCTGCCCGGATAACCGTTGGATGCCAAAACCACGCAGCAGGCACTCTGCTCACGCCAGCGAACCGGTATGCTGGCAAGCGTACCCTGTGTTGTTGCCTGCATCACGCACAGCAAGTCACTTTCCAAAAGCGGCAGCACCACCTGCGTTTCCGGATCTCCGAACCGGCAATTATATTCGATGACCCGCGGCCCCTGCCGCGTCAGCATTAAACCAAAATACAAGCAACCCCTGAATTCTCTGCCCTCTGCTTGCAGCGCACGCACTGTCGGCAGAAAGATTTTTTGCATACAGAGTTGCGCGATCTGCGGTGTATAATACGGATTGGGTGCAATCGTCCCCATCCCGCCGGTGTTGGGTCCGGTGTCATTATCATGGGCTCGCTTGTGGTCCATGGAGGAAATCATCGGTACAACCGTTGTACCGTCGGTAAAGGTTAAGACAGATACCTCCACCCCTTCCAAGAATGCTTCGATGACAATGCGACTGCCGCTTTCTCCGAACTTTCTTTCCTGCATGCTTTGCAAAATTGCCTCTTTCGCCTGCGCACGAGTCTGCGCTATGACAACGCCTTTTCCAAGTGCCAGCCCGTCCGCCTTGATCACCAGCGGCAGCGGTGCCTTTTCTGCATAGGCAAGCGCCCGTTCCACATCCGTAAATGCCTCCCAATCCGCAGTGGGAATGCCATACTTTTTCATCAGTTCTTTGGCATACACCTTGCTTCCTTCGATCATCGCAGCGTTTCTGCGCGGTCCGAAGCAGGCAATCCCCGCCTGCTCCAGCGCATCCACGCAGCCTAATACCAGCGGGTCGTCCGGTGCTATCACCGCATAGTCAATCTGTTTTTCAACGGCAAAACGCACAATTGCATCAATGTCTTTTGCAGCAATCGGTACACATATCGCATCCGCCGCAATACCGCCGTTTCCCGGCAATGCATAAATCTGCTCTGCTGCCGGGCTCTCCCGCAGCTTCTTAATGATGGCGTGTTCTCGCCCGCCACTGCCGACTACCAACAGCTTCATTCTACGCCTCCCACACACATCAATGGTGAAAAAGTCTGACACCGGTAAAGGCCATCAGAACACCTTCTGCATCGCAACGGGCGATTACATCCGCATCCCGAATGGAACCCCCCGGTTGCGCGACATAACGTACACCGCTACGTACAGCACGGGCAATATTATCCGCGAAAGGGAAAAAGGCATCTGATGCAAGTGCAACGTCTCTTTTTGCCGCAAGAAATGATTCTTTTTCTTCCCGCGTCAGCGGCTGCGGCCGCTTTGTAAAATACTTTTCATACTGTTCCGCCGCACAAACATCTTCCTCATTTTGATTAATATATCCGTCAATCACGTTGTCGCGCTCTGGTCTTGAAAGCTCCGGCCGCAGCGGCAGGCCCAATACCTTTTCATGCTGCCGCAAAAGAAACGTGTCTGCCTTGTTTCCTGCCAGACGGGTGCAGTGAATGCGAGACTGCTGCCCCGCTCCCACGCCGATAGCCTGTCCGTCCAGCGCATAGCACACCGAATTGGATTGCGTATATTTCAGTGTAATCAGCGCAACAGTCAGATCACGCGCAGCACTCTGCGGAAGCGTTCGATTCTGGGTAACAATATTGGAAAGCAGCGCAGGGCTCAGAGAAATATCATTTCGTTTTTGTTCAAAGGTGATCCCGAAAACCTCGCGCCGTTCCGTTGCGGGTGGTTCATATGCAGGGTCGATTTGTACAATCGTATAGTTGCCGCCCCGCTTTGTACGCAATATCTCCAGTGCACGCGCCGTATACCCCGGCGCAATCACGCCATCAGATACCTCCCGTTTGAGCAACAGCGCCGTTGTCTCATCGCAAACATCACTCAGTGCAGCCCAATCCCCGAATGAGCACAGCCGATCGGCTCCGCGTGCCCGTGCATATGCGCACGCCAGCGGCGAATCGTTCAAATTCGGGATGTCGTCCACAAAACAGGCGTGTTGCAATTTTTCCGATAACGGCAATCCGATCGCCGCCCCCGCAGGGCTGACATGTTTAAAAGATGCAGCTGCCGCTACCCCGAGCGATGCACGTAACTCACGTACCAGCTGCCACGCATTACAGGCATCGAGCAAATTGATGTAGCCGGCGCGCCCGCCAAGCACGGTGAACGGAAGCTGCGTCCCCTCGGCTGCGTAAACGCGCGCGGGCGCCTGGTTTGGGTTACAGCCGTATTTCAGTGTGTATTCCTGCATTTTTCACACGCTCCTTCGTATTGATTGATTACCCTATCCGTATACTTCTTCGTTTGCAAATCGGTATATCGCACATACAACGAAATCCGGTTTGCGCCGTGCAACCCCTGCCACAGGTGTGCTGTAAAAGCGTCAATATCGTCGTCAATCCGAACACACCGAGGCTCCCCTGTAAAACTCGGAAGCGGATCGCCGTCTGCCTGATATGTATGCAGCAAGTGCCCGCGGCCGCATAAAGCCGGATAGGAAAACAAAAAGCGGTCACACGCGCTGCCGGACGCGTCCGCACTTTTCAATATGCTCATTTCATAATAAAAATCGTCTTGCTGTAGATGCAGAATGCCGCTGATACGCGGGGTGAAATGCGGTGCGTCCGGCTCAAAGCACCGCTGTGTCAGCGCCTGCGCAAAGCTGCCGCCCGCTTGAAGCGTTTGTACGATGGTATCCGTTTGATCACCATTTGTAACGACAAGACAGTTTTCATACGACCGCACGGCAGCATAGATGATCAGCGACGGATCCTCAACAAGCTCCGGGCGGGCTGCCTGTGTGAAAACCTCTCCCCCGCGTACCGCAAACACCCGGTTACGGCTATTAGCACTGCGCCCCATAATAAAATACCCACTCACCGCACAGCGCCCGTTTGCAGTTTTTCCGATCAGAATTCCACGCCCCGGATAGGTGTTTTCCTGTAAAAGCTCCCACGGCGCTTTGCAGTTCTTTTCTTCTGCCATCTTTTCTTATTCCTCCTTATATGCACGGTAGCCGCTGCGTTACCGCCGCGTTTGCCCCGTAGATCTGTCTTTTTTACTCTTTGTTTTGTTTGGTTTTTTGGTATGTCAGGCACGGCAGCAAAAGCGCACCGGCGCTGTTGCCGAGCAAAACAAGCAACATAAACCACAGCATCTGCGCGGTATAACAACGCGCTGCTGCAAAATAGAAGAAATCCGCCACAGAATGCTCAAAGCCGCATACCAGAAATACCGGCACACAAAGCAGCACGCCAAGCATTGTATTTTTCTCCCGGTATAGCCGCACAGCACAGTCCATCAGTACCCCGCAAAAGAATCCGCGCGTAAACACCGTAAAAGCAGATGCACTCAGTTTTGCTGTGCAAAGAGCCTCTGCTGCCTGTGCCACAGCCCCCGCAGCATAACGCATCCATACCCCCAAAAGCCATACACTTGCTAAATTTGCAAACAACCCAATCAGCAGCGACACCGCCTCCGTACGGCTGCGGCGCTGTATGAAAAATCCTACCTGCCCTGTAAACAAAATATACTCTCTGTACAAAATGCAAACCAATGCCACCGAAAACAGCCCCGACGCCACATACCGATTTTCACACAACAAAAACACACATCCACCCACCGCTATCAGCACACCGGCACAAACGCCGCGCCGCAGCACCTGCAACAAACTGCCTGCTTTGTTTGCTTCACCTACCCCCATACACACTCCTTTTCCGCTGACCTTAAAAAAGCTGGGCGCAATTAAAGTATCGGAATACATTAACTGCGCCCAGACGGTCGGCCCGGAAGCACGAGACCTCCGGTATGTGTTCTTTGCTCCCATGCAGTGCTCTGCAGATCCGTCAGTTACAAAGAACCTATTCTTTTGTTACAATTATTATACCACGGCGCCGTTGAGAGTGTCAACGAGTCGATTTCATTGTTCACAAGATGTTCATAAACTTGCTGCCTCAGGTACGGAAAAACGCCTTGACAGCACGGTAAGTCTCAAACACATCAAATTTGGAAACGAGCTCAAAGGGCGCATGCATCGAAAGCACAGGCACACCGATATCAATGGTGTCAATATTATGCTGAGCAATATACATCGCCACGGTTCCGCCACCGCCCTGATCCACCTTGCCCAGTTCCCCCGTCTGCCAGAGCACGCCCGCATCGTCAAAGCACTGCCGCACAAACCCAAAGAATGAAGCACTGGCATCAGAAGTGCCGCTTTTTCCGCGGGCGCCGGTATATTTGGTGACAACCACACCGCGGTTGATATATGCAGCGTTGCGCTTATCATACACGGAGGCAAAATTCGGATCATATGCCGCATTGACATCGGCACTCAGACACGCGGATGCGGCGCGTACCGCTCGAGGATTTGCACCGCAGGCAAGACTCAGATCTTCCAGCAAGTCCGTCAGGATATCGCACTGCATCCCGCTGACTCCGTTGCTACCGGTTTCCTCTTTATCTGCCAGCACCGCATATACGGTATGGCGGGGTGCGGAACATTCCAATAGCGCACGCAGCATCGGATATGCACACACGCGGTCGTCATGTCCATAGGCACCGATCAAGGAACGGTCCAAGCCAACGTCACGTGCGGAAAAGGCCGGAACCAGACACAGCTCAGAGGTAATCAGGTCTGTCTCCGTTAAGCCGTATTTTTCCTGTAAAAGGCGCAACACATTTAGCTTGATTGCTTCTTCTCCCTGTACGTCGGGGCACGGCTCTGTGCCGCACAGCGCATTCAAATCCTCTCCGCCGATTGCCTCTGCCAGTGGCTTTGCACTTTGATCCTTTCCCAAATGCGGCAACAAATCGGTAATACAAAACACGGGATCGCCTGCCTGGTCCCCAATGCAAATTTCAATTTGTTTGCCCGCAGCGGTTACCACTGTGCCATACAACGCCAATGGCAATGTCGGCCATTGATATTTGCGGATGCCGCCGTAATAATGCGTTTTCAGCAACGCCATGCCGTTTTCTTCGTACAACGGCACCGGCTTCAGATCCAGCCGGGGAGAATCAATGTGCGCGGCGGCAAGCCGCACCCCCTTTTCCATCGGTTCGCTGCCGATAACAAACAAATGCAAACTCTTACCGCGGTTGTTGTAATAAAACCGATCACCGCTGTGAACGGCACAGCCGAAAGTATACGGTTTAAATCCCGCCTGTTCTGCCAACCGCACCGCATACCGCACGCACGCCTGCTCGGTTTTTCCTCCGTCTAAAAACGCCTTGTAGTCCGCACAAAAAGCTTCTGCCTGAGCGCGGCTTTGTGTCGTCTGCACTTGTGCCGCGGTCTGCGGTGTATAGCACAATGTTTTCCGCAGCTCTTCCGCTTGTACAGTTTGGTTTAATGATGTTCTGGTTTCCATGGTTCATCCGTCCTTTCCGGGATCAAAGACCCCATACATGCTCATATCTGTATTTTGCCACGCGGCAACGGCGAACATACTCTGCCGTCTCGGAAATGGGAATCTCCAAAAGTACGCCATCGCGGGAGAGGGCGGGATCCGCCAGCCATTTTTGCACTCTGCCGATTCCCGCATTATACGCCGCATAAACAGTTTCCCAATTTTCAAATTGCCGGTACAGATAGCTCAAAAGGTAGGTGCCCGCGTCAATATTCACCGCGGGGTCGTACAGCGCAGCCGGATCATACACCTGAGCCCGTACGGTACACAGCCATTCATACGTTGTCGGCATCAGTTGCATCAAACCGACCGCCCCCACATGCGATACGGCATCTGCCGCAAATCCGCTCTCTGTGCGAATGACAGCGTAGATCACCGCCTGTGGCACCCCATGCTCCCGGGAAGCAGCGCAAACCAGCTCTGTATACTGCATCGGATACGCCGCCTTCTGCGCAGCACGCGTCGCAGCCTCTCCCGCCTTTCCCAAAAAGAAAAAGACCGTTACAATCAGGGTGGTTGTCAACAGCACACAAAGCACAAAACATGCCCCGCGCCACAGCGCTCTCATTGCGCACCGCCCGCCGCCACGGCCCGGGCACGCAACTCGGAAAATAAGGTTTGCGCTGCATGTTCAAACGCCTGTTGTGTGCCGTTATTTTCCAAAATATAATCGCACCGTGCACGCAGCGCCGCATCGTCCAATTGCGCCGCAATGCGCGTTTCTGCCGCCGATTGCGAAATATCGTCTCGCTCCGTTATGCGCGCAATGCGCAGCTCTTTGTGAGAAACTACCCCCACCGTGACATCGCATTGCCGGTCAAACCCGCTCTCAAACAACAGCGGCGCGTCTATGACGACAAGCTCTGCCCCCGCCGCACGCTGCGCCGCAAGCCAGGTACCGCAGGCGGCAAGAATATACTTGTGCGTAACCGCGTTTAACCTTGCTTGCTTCTCCGCACGCCTGTGTTCATCTTCTTCTCCAAAAACCATCTGCGCCAGCCGGCGGCGATTGAGTGTTCCGTCGGCACGTAAGATCCCCGTTCCGAAAAACTCAATCAACTCAGACAGGCACGGCGTGCCAGGCGTTGTTACCGCACGAGACAACAAATCCGTATTCAGCGAAGGAATTTGCATTTGCTCCAACGCTTGGCAAAGGGTGGTTTTTCCCACACCGCTGCCACCTGTCAACCCGACAACCATCATCATATCGTGTTTTTCCTTTCCGGCCTGTGTTGCAGAATCTTTATGTGAAATCCGCTGCAATCGGCGGCGCAGCACGACGCGCCGCGATGCCCGCGCGAATCACGCCTGACAGCGTTGCTGCATCTGCTGTCTGCTGCATACCGCTTTCCAACTCTTTTAGCGTTGCCTGGCCGGCCGCAATTTCATCTTCTCCCAGGAAAATGACATACGGAATGCCAAGTTTATCTGCATAGGCCAGCTTGTTCTTCAGTTTCTTTGCCTCCGTGTGTAACTGGCAGCGAATACCGTCTGCACGCAGCGCCGTAGCCAGAGAAACAGCACTGTCCAACTGCGGAGTCATAGGCAAAATCAAAACATCTGCCGGCGCAGTTAATACTGCATCGTTGAGCAACCCCTGCTCCTGCAATACATAAAACAGCCGCGTCAACCCAATAGAAATTCCCACGCCCGGCAGCACACGATCCGTATAATATCCAGCCAGATTGTCATACCGTCCGCCGGAGCAAATGGACCCAATCTGCGGATACTCCGGCAAAATTGTCTCATACACCGTGCCGGTATAATAATCCAGCCCACGCGCAATGGTCAAATCTACACAAAACGCTTCCTGCGGTACACCAAAGGCGTCCAAATACCGCAAAACGGTCTCAAGTTCTTGTACCCCGCGGTCAAAAACCTCGCTGCGCCCACAATAGCCGTGTAACATCTCTAACAGAGACTCGCCACGTACCTGCGCGCCGACAAATGCAGTCACCTCCCGGGCAGTCTGCACCGACAGTCCCTGCTCTATCAACAGTTCTTCAACTTTTTCCGCACCGATTTTCTCCAGCTTATCGATGGTTCGTAAAATCATCTCCGAACGGTCCCCCACGCCCAATATCTCAAAAAAACCGTTCAGAATCTTGCGATTGTTGACCCGGATACAAAACCGGCGCAGCCCCATATCGCAGAAAGTGCGATAGATAATGCTCGGAATCTCCGCCTCATTGATAATATCCAGCGTCCCGTCACCGATGATGTCAATATCCGCCTGATAAAATTCCCGAAACCGCCCGCGCTGTGTGCGCTCACCGCGGTATACCTTACCAATTTGATAGCGCCGGAAAGGAAAAGACAGCTCCGCTGCGTGCAGTGCCACGTACTTCGCAAGCGGTACAGTTAAATCAAACCGCAGCGAAAGGTCTGCATCCCCTTTTTCAAACCGGTAGATTTGCTTTTCTGTCTCCCCGCCCCCCTTAGCAAGCAAAACCTCGCTTGCCTCGATGATGGGAGTGTCCAGCGGCGTAAAACCGTATAATGCATATGTGCGGCGCAGAATCTCCATCATACGCTCCATCTGCATCTGCTGCGCCGGCAGCAGCTCCATAAAGCCGGACAGTGTCCGCGGCCTGACTTTTTCCATGCTTCTTCTCTCCTTGTTAGCTTTGTTCCATTTGCGGTATTTTTTGCTGCGCCTCTTACGATGGCGGTGTATTTGCCGTTTGCACAGGCACAATTCGAAACCCCGCCGCTTTTGCAAGCCGGTTATATACGGCAAGCCCAATCCCCTGCGGTTGCGGCAACGGCGCATAAATACATACAGCGTCTGTATCATCAAAAGCGCGCAAACAGGCAAAAAGCCTGTGCGCCTGCATCTGTACGTCATCGCGCGGACCAAGGGACATGGTCAGCGGCCCCTGCAAAAGAGCTTCATCTTCCGCATAACACAAAATCCCCGTATGTGGCTGAGCCCGCTTTTCCAAAAGCGCCGCCCGCTGTGCCGCCGGCGTACCCCTGAGCAATGTAACCGTTGCACGCGGAGCATAGTGCCTATATTTCATGCCGGGCGCCTGCGGACGCAACGTCTCATTTGCCTGTTGCAGCACCGTTTGATCCAATGCAACACGGTTCGTTCCCACCGCTTGCTGCAGCATCTGCGGCGTAACTGCACCCGGACGCAACACCGTCAGCGTTTCATCCTCCTGCAGCCGAATAACCGTAGACTCCACGCCTACCGCCGCATCCGGGCCGCATAAAATCATATCTACCCTACCATATAGATCACGGATAACATGCTGTGCCGTTGTGGGGCTGGGTTTTCCGGATAAATTGGCGGACGGCGCCGCCACCGGAACCCCGGCTTGTAAAATCAGCGTACGCGCCGCTTGCTCTGACGGCAGCCGAAGGCCCACCGTTGAAAGCCCCCCCGTTACACTATCCGGAATACAGGCACGCTTTTGCACAATCATCGTCAGCGGGCCCGGCCAAAACCGTGCCGCCAGCTCTTCAAACAGCGGAGTGGGATAGGCAAATTGCGCCGCCTGCGCTGTCTTTGCAATATGTACAATCAGCGGATTGTCCGCCGGGCGGCCTTTCGCGGCATAAACCCGCCGCGCCGCATCAGGATCCAGCGCGTTTGCACCTAAACCATACACAGTTTCCGTGGGAAACGCAACCAAACCGCCTCGGCGCAAGCACTGCGCCGCCCGGGCAAGCTGCTGCTGTGCATCCGGTGCCGATAAATCAATCAGCTCTGTTTGGAGATTTGGTGCTGTCGGTGTATGAATTGCATTGTTCTGTTCCATGTGTTGCCTTTCTTTACTGTATCTGCATCTGCGTCGTCTGCCCCGGCGGCGACGTCGTATCGCTCTGCTGTGCCGCCTGCGCCGCAAGCAGAGCATCGATCAAACGATCCATATCCCCGTTGAGAACCCCTTCCAGCGAATACAGTGTCAGATTGATGCGATGATCGCTCACACGGCCTTGCGGAAAATTATACGTGCGGATTCGCTCAGAACGGTCCGCCGTGCCAACCTGCGCACGCCGTTGCCCGGCAATGCGCTCTTGTTGCGCTGTGCGTTCTCGCTCATAGAGCTTGGCACGTAAAATGCGAAGCGCCTTGTCTTTGTTTTTAAACTGGCTGCGCTCATCTTGACATTCTACCACAATTCCCGTAGGCAAATGAGTAATGCGGATGGCGCTCTCGGTTTTGTTGATATGCTGCCCCCCCGCACCGCTGGATTTACAGCTTTCTATTTTGAGCTGCGCAGGCAACAGTTCCACCTCAACCTGATCTGCCTGCGGCAGCACCGCAACGGTCGCCGTGGATGTCTGGATGCGCCCCTGCGACTCCGTGCGGGGCACCCGTTGCACACGGTGTACGCCGCTTTCATATTTCAGCCGCGCATACGCTCCCGTGCCATTGACCAAAAAACAAACTTCGCGCAGACCGCCTAACTCCGTCTCGCTTTGCGACATAAGCTCTGTGTGAAAACCGCGGCGCGTGGCATACATGCAATACATGCGGTACAGATCTGCCGCGAACAGCGCAGCCTCTTCCCCACCTGCCCCTGCGCGAATCTCCATCACAACCGCCCGGTCATCATCTGTATCCTGGGCAGCATGCGCCAGCATGCTTTGCAGCTTTTGCCAGATAGCTCGCTGCGTTTTCTGAGCAGTTTGTACTTCCTGTGCCGCCAGCGCAGCAAGCTCTTCGTCTTGTAGCAATTCCTCCGCTTGTTGCTGCTGACGCTGTGCCGCAAGATACTCCTCATACACAGCTGCCAGCGGCTCTTTTTGTGCGTATTCACGCCGAAGCGTCGCATACTGCTGACGATCCCGTAGAATCTGCGGCTGCTGCAAAAGCGCCGCAAGCTCCGCAGTGCGTGCCCGCAGCGCCTCAAGCTTTTCCTGCATCGCTCACAACCTCCCTAACCGCCCGCTCAAATGCGATGCGCTCCATGCGCACCACTCTACCGCATCCACAACAGGCAGCCCCGATATCCGCGCCAACACGCAAAATTCGAAACCGATCCGTACCGCAGGGATGCACTTTACGCATTCTTACCACCGTGCCTACGCACAACTGTTCTCGCTCCATGCAAGACACCTCGCTCTTTGCAATCGTCTTATCTTATCATATCCTGCCTGTTTTGTAAATATCTGTCCGGATAAAAATCTCCTGCGTTCATGATTTCGTTGCAAGCGCAAAGTTTTTCAAAAACTTGCAGGTTTTCTCTTGTGAAAATGCAAAACACATGTTATAATAAAATCCTATTTTCGAATCTTTGCGCGTCAAAGACTCCTATTTGACGCCGTACAACGCATTTACCGGAAAGGAGCGATCGATTTATGCAAGAAAACAACTGTGAAAAAATGCAGGATTCGCCGACATTGCAATTCTCCCAGCAAACCAATCTGCTGGAACAAGCGGCCTATAAATATCAACTGCAAGACAGGCAAACGCCGAATTTGTACCGCCAACTTTACGATTATGCATCTGTACCAAAGGTTTCCTTTAACCACCGCAGTGTTCCTTTATGCATGCCGGAAAATATCTGGATGACAGACACCACCTTTCGCGACGGGCAGCAATCTACCTCGCCGTTTACGGAAAAGCAGATTGTGGCGCTCTATCGTCTGCTGGCAAAGCTGGGCGGTCCGAAGGGGTTGATTCGGCAAAGTGAATTTTTTGTTTACACGGAAAAAGACCGCCGCGCCGTACAGGCGTGTATGGATACGGGGCTTCCCTTTCCGGAGGTTACCACTTGGATTCGCGCCAACGAGCAGGATTTCAAACTTGTAAAAGATTTGGGAATCCGCGAGACAGGCGTGCTGCTCTCCTGCTCCGATTACCATATTTACAATAAAATGGGGCTCACACGTGCCCAGGCAATGGATCGTTACCTGGGCATTGTGCGCCGCATTATGGAATACGGTATTTCCCCACGTTGCCATTTTGAGGACATTACCCGGGCAGATTTTTACGGCTTTGTTGTTCCGCTTGCCGCAGCTTTGGAGGATTTGTCACGTCAAAGCGGCATCCCCGTAAAAATTCGTGCATGCGATACCATGGGATTCGGAGTTTCCTATCCGGGTGCTGCGCTGCCCCGCAGCGTTGGCGGCATCATCTACGGGCTACACCACTATGCCGGCATTCCCTCTGAGCGTTTGGAATGGCATGGGCATAACGATTTTTACAAAGTTGTCACCAACGCCGCTACTGCGTGGCTGTATGGATGTTCCTCCGTCAATTGCTCCATGCTGGGTATCGGAGAACGCACGGGCAACTGCCCACTGGAAGCGATGGTCATTGAATATGCGTCACTGCGCGGCACACAGGATGGTATGGATCTCTCGGTGATCACAGAGATCGCCCGGTACTTTGAAGAAGAAATCGGATACGAAATACCGCCGCGCACCCCGTTTGTCGGCCGCAATTTTAATGTAACACGCGCCGGCATTCACGCAGACGGGCTGCTCAAAGATGAAGAAATTTACAATATTTTTGACACCGCAAAAATATTGAATCGGCCTGCCTGCGTCGCCGTAGATGCACACAGCGGACTGGCAGGTATCGCGCACTGGCTCAACAGCTATTTCCGATTGGAAAAAGAAGATGCCATAGACAAACGGGCGCCGTTGGTTGCTGCAATCAAAGAACAGGTAGACGCCTTGTATGCAAACGGGCGCTGCACCGTCATGGGAGACGGCGAGTTGGAGGATATTCTGCGTCGCACAGATTATTCCGCGTATGAGCATTACGCGCACATACACCAACTCGCAAAAAACAAAGATAATGCGTAAAAAGGAGAGATGTACATGAAGCACCCGCTGCATCCGGACGCAATGCTGGGTGACTTCGCCGCCGTGACACCCGCGCTGCTGCACGCGTACGGGGTGCGCGCGCTTTTGTGCGACATCGACAACACCCTTGTTCCCTATGAAGAGGCGGAGCCGACAGACGCAGTTCGCCGCTGGCTAGCAGCACTGGCAGATGCCGGTATTTGCATCGGCTTTGTGTCCAACAACGACCCTGCGCGGGTCAACCGCTTTAATCAATCGCTGCAGCTGTTTGCCTACGCCAAGGCCGGCAAACCCTCTACGCGTGCGGTTCGAGCTTTTCTTGCACAGTCAGGCATGGCGCCGCAGCAAACGGCATTGTTGGGAGATCAACTTTTTACAGATGTACTGTGCGCGCGTTGCAGCGGTCTGGTTAGCTTTCTCGTACCGCCTATTCGTGATAAAAAAACACTGTTTTTCCGTACAAAGCGTCTGCTGGAAAAACCTTTCCTCGCTTCCTTCCGAAAAAAACAAAAAAAAGCCCGCCGCTGCGTATAAACTGCGCTGCAGCGGGCATTCTGTTAGCAGAACCACAAAAAAACGGAGGTCTTTATGGAGCAATCGAAAAACACCTGCCGCGGCTGTGCCGGACAGGAAAAGCAAGCACCGGACGAAAAGCTGCTGGAAGAAATACTCAAAAACACGAAAATGGGAAGCGACGCCATGATCACTCTGCTGGGAAAGCTGGAAGATACGCAGCAACCGCTGCGACAGGATCTGGCAACCCAGCTTGACGGATACCAGAATTTTGCAGCGCAGGCAACACGCCTTTTGGTTCAACGCGGAAAGACACCTACCGAACCTAAGCGTACCGCGACTTTGCCTTCACAATTCGGCATTCAGATCAGCACGCTCACCGACCACTCTCCCTCAAAGCTTGCAGAGCTTGTCATCAACGGCTCTACCATGGGGATTGTTGAGCTTTCCCGCGCTATGCACCGCTGCGGCACCGACGGCTGTGCCGCCGACGTGCAAAAACTGGGGCAAGACGTACTCAACTTCGAAGAGGGAAATCTTTCCAAAATGAAAACTTATTTGTGAGCGCGCCCTGTACGGCGTGCCGCATGCGCGGGCATGCGGCACGCCGTTTTTTGCGTGATACCCAAGCAGAACGCAAAATTCATCAAATGTATCTTGCAATTTATCAACCTGCGCGATATAATGTATAAAATAGGGTTTTTGTGGGATCGGCGTGACACAGCGCCGTCACCAACCACCGGATAGAGGAAGCAAACGTATGGCGGACAGAGAGCATATTCGAAATTTTTCCATCATTGCACACATTGACCACGGAAAAAGCACACTGGCAGATCGACTTTTGGAACTGACAGATTCCGTTTCCGCACGGGATATGGAAGCCCAGCTTTTGGATAATATGGACATCGAGCGTGAGCGTGGCATTACCATCAAAGCACGTGCTGTGAAAATGAATTACCGTGCCGAAAACGGGGAAGTCTATGAGCTCAATCTCATCGACACACCCGGCCACGTAGACTTTAGCTACGAAGTTTCCCGTTCTCTCAAAGCCTGCGAAGGAGCGCTGCTGGTTGTCGATGCTACACAGGGCATCGAGGCACAGACATTGGCAAACGCCTATCTTGCCGCCGATACCGACCTTACCATTCTGCCGATCATCAACAAAATTGATCTGCCAAGCGCAGATGCACCGCGGGTTCAGCGGGAAATTGAAGATGTGATCGGTATTGATGCACAGGATTGTCCCTGTGTCAGTGCAAAAGCAGGCATCGGGATTCGCGCGGTTTTGGAGCGGATTGTTCGCGATATTCCCTGTCCTGCCGGTGATGCACAGGCGCCGCTTCGGGCACTGATTTTTGACTCTTATTATGATTCCTACCTGGGTGTTGTCGTTGAGGTTCGGTTATTCGACGGTACGGTACGCGCAGGAGACCATATCCTCATGATGCACACCGGCGCCCAATTTGAGGTGGTTGAGGTAGGGTCTATGAGCGCGTTCGGCCTTTCCCCGGCAGAGTGTCTGCGTGCAGGAGAAGTCGGCTATATTACCGCCTCTATCAAAAGCGTACGAGATACACGTGTAGGAGATACCGTCACCATTGCAGACGCCCCTTGCGCAGCACCGCTGCCGGGCTTTAAGCAGGCGCAGCCGATGGTCTTTTCCGGCATCTATCCCGCAGACGGTTCCAAATATGCGGATTTGCGCGAAGCGTTGGAAAAACTGCAGCTTAACGACGCCGCGCTTACGTTTGAACAGGAAAGCTCCGCGGCGCTCGGATTCGGCTTTCGCTGCGGCTTTTTGGGGCTTTTGCATATGGAAATCGTTCAAGAACGGCTGGAGCGCGAATTTGACCTGGATCTGATCACCACCGCGCCAAGCGTCATTTATGAGTTGGAATTGCGTAACGGAGAGACGGTGCATATCGACAACCCGCTCAGCTTTCCCCCGCCGGATGAAATTGCACAAGCACGAGAGCCCATCATCCGTGCCGCTATCATTACCCCCACCGAATACGTCGGCGGCATCATGGAACTGTGCCAGCAGCGGCGCGGCACCTTCAAAGATATGAAATATGTGGATGCAGACCGTGCGGAATTACGTTACCTTTTGCCGCTGAACGAAGTAATTTATGATTTTTTTGATGCACTGAAGAGCCGCTCTCGCGGGTATGCCTCGCTGGACTATGAGCTGTGCGGCTATGAAAAATCCAACCTTGTTAAGCTGGATATTTTGCTTGCAGGCGAACCGGTTGATGCACTTTCTTTCATTGTCTTTGCAGATAACGCCTATACGCGCGCACGCAAAATGTGCGAAAAACTAAAAGAAAATATCCCGCGGCAACTGTTTGAAATTCCCGTACAGGCCGCGATCGGCGGAAAGGTAATTGCGCGGGAAACCGTTAAGGCAATGCGCAAGGACGTGCTTGCAAAATGCTACGGCGGTGACATTACGAGAAAGAAAAAACTGCTGGAAAAGCAAAAAGAAGGTAAAAAAAGAATGCGAAAATTCGGTACGGTGGAGGTTCCGCAGGAGGCCTTTATGGCAGTGCTGAAACTAGACGATTGAGCAAGAAAGGAAGAATTGCACCATGAAAAAACAAGAAGTATTCAAAAAACTGGGGCTCTATGTGCACATTCCCTTTTGCATCCATAAATGCGCATATTGTGATTTTTACTCGACCGATCGTTTCGGCCAAGACGGAGAGCATCCGCAAATCAAGGCATACTGCAAAGCGCTGCGCTACCATCTGCGCATGGTAGGGGAAAAGGTGACGGATTACGATGTGGATTCCGTCTATATCGGAGGCGGAACGCCGACGGCGCTCAGCAGTGCATTGCTGTGCAGTATTGTCAAAGAAATCAAAAACGATTATTACGAAGCCGACGCATTGGAATGGACTGTGGAATGCAATCCCGCCACCTCTGACTACGCCTCTTTGCGCCGCCTGCGCCGTTGCGGCGTCAACAGACTGTCTATCGGTCTGCAATCCGCCAATGCGCAGGAACTGACAGCGCTGGGCAGAATTCATACCAAAGAAGAATTTGAAGAAACCTTTTTTCAAGCACGGGATGCAGGCTTTGAAAATATCAATGTCGATGTGATGTTCGGGATTCCGCATCAAACACAGGATTCCCTGCTGGAAACCCTGTCTTATATTGTTTCCCTGGAGCCTGAGCACATCTCGCTGTATAATCTGATTTTAGAGGACGGAACTCCGCTGTTTAAAAAGCGGGAAAGCCTTGTATTGCCGGATGAAAACGAAGAATTTGCCATGTACCAGGCAGCGATTCGGTTTTTGGCGGAAAACGGGTATGCACAATACGAAATTTCCAATTTTGCCAAAGAGGGCTACCGTTGTCGCCATAACTTACGCTACTGGCAGGGAGAAGAATATCTCGGCTTTGGCCCGGCAGCGCATTCTTATTATGCCGGCCACCGCTTTGCCATAGCGAAAGACACAGAGCAGTACATACAAATCATGCGCGGCAAGCCCAAACAGCTTCCTGCAGACCTGCTCAGTGAAAATGAGCGCATCCACCGCCGCGATGAACTGATCGAATACATCATGCTGCGGTTACGGCTTTGTGAAGGAATAGACTGCGCTGATTTTGCCGCTCGCTTTTCCGGTGATTTTGAAGCAATCTTCGGCAAAAAGTGTGCAGTATACGTCAAGCACGGTTTTATGCAGCACCAGGACAACCGCTATGCACTGACGCCAAAGGGCATGTTTGTCAGCAACACCATTATTTCTTCTTTGTTCCCGGATTCTGTGCTGGAAAAAAGTTTGAAGAAAGGACCCCGTTACTGATGGCAAAAGAGCTTCCCGCGCGCAACGCAAAAAAGCAGAAAAAGCCGTTTCCATGGGGCAAGGCTCTGTGTTTTTTGCTGCTTATCGGCGGATATTTCGCGCTGTACAAACTGATTATGCCGTTTTTCCCGTGGATTATGTATATCAACAGCGGCGCTGCGGCACTGCTGCTTGTCGCATTTTACATCGTCAATCAGGGCTTTTCGGCAAAGCCCGTGAAGGCATCCGATTTGCCGCGCGAATGGACACGGGAAAAGCGTGAACAGTATGCAGCACAGAGTGCTCGGCGTAAAAAAGCCGGCCGGGTTCTGCTGTACATTTTGGTACCCATGCTGTTTGCCATTTTGCTCGATTATCTCTTTTATTATCTCTATGAATCGCCCGGTGCACCGTTCTACCCAGAGCAAACGGCTTGCCTTGCCGGATGGCGGTGCCTATGACAGCACGCGAGGATACGGCGCCCATAACATATGCGGCGTTTGCTGCGGAAATAGCATCTGTGTTTTCTGCCAATGCACTGGCTTTGCCGGATTCCGCACAAACAGAGCAACTTTATACGCTGTTATGCCTTTTGGACCGGGCAAACCGGCATATGAATCTAACAGCCATCCGGGATGCGCACGGTGTTTTGGTACGCCATTTTGCAGACTGTGCACTGGCAGCGCCCTGCTTTCCAACGCACGCCCTGGTTGCTGATATCGGCGCAGGCGCGGGCTTTCCAACACTCCCGTTGGCCATTTTGCGTCCGGACTTACAATGGGTCGCCGTGGATGCAACTGCAAAACGTGTAGAATATGTGCGACAGAGCGCACAAGCGCTTTCTTTGCACCGTGTCAGTGCCGTGTGTGCGCGGGCAGAAGCGCTGGGGCATGCTTCCTCTTTTCGAGAAAGCTTTGACGCGGTCTGCGCCAGAGCTGTGGCACGTATGCATATACTGTGTGAGCTGTGTCTGCCTCTTTGCCGGGTCGGTGGTGTCTTTCTCGCCATGAAAGGAAAGAACGCCCTGCAGGAATGGGATCAGGCGGCGCACGGAGCAACACTTTTAGGCGGCACACTGCATAAAGACCATACTTTGTATCTGTATGATCCCAACTGCTCTGCCGCAGAGCCGGACGCCTGTGCCGCACGACATGTGCTGTGCATTGCAAAAACCGCGCCGACCCCTCCGCTTTATCCGCGCGCCTACGGCAGCATTGTCAAAAAACCGCTTTAGGAGCAGAAGGGCTGAAAAATGATCACCGAATTCATGCAAAAAAGCCAATCTGGCGTAGTCTATTATGAGGACCCCAAGCTGGGCGATTCCGCCTTGCGGCATGGCTTTGCCACGCGAAAAGGCGGCGTAAGCACCGCACCGCACCTTGCTTCGATGAATCTCGGCTTTTTCCGCGGAGAGCCACAAGCAATCACGCAGGAAAACCATGCCCGCTTTGCAGCGGGGCTGGGAATTCCTCCTGCGCAGCTTGTCTTTGCCAATCAAACCCATACCCACACTGTTTATACTGTAACAGCAGCACACCACGGGGTCGGCGTCACAAAGCCACCCGTATATTTGCCCGGCACCGACCCGCAGGATCCCGTCAACGAAGTGGATGCGCTTGTCACAGCGCAGCCCGGTGTTGCCCTCGGAATCCGAGTTGCAGACTGTGTACCGCTTTTGTTCTACGATCCGGTAGCACACATAATCGGGGCTGCACACGCAGGCTGGCGCGGCACACTGGATCACATTGCCCCACTGACACTGTATACCATGGAAGAAGCCGGCGCACATGCACCGGATGTTCGTGTTGCCATTGGGCCTTCGATCGGCGCATGCTGCTATACGGTGGATCACGCCTTTTATGAAAAGTTTTTACAACAGCTCGGCACGCAAATTTGTGCCGCAGCCTTTTCCGACACAGACACCGCACATCCACGCGTTTCGCTGGCGCGTATCAATGAAGAACTTTTAACGGAGGCTGGTGTGCTTCCGGAGCATATCCATACCACCTCGCTTTGCACGTGTTGCTCCCCGGCAATTTTTCATTCGCACCGGGCCACCGGCGGCAAACGCGGTACAGGTGGTGCGCTGATTTGGATGCAACCGTAAGGCGCGCATCCCCCTCTCTGCCAGTAAAAGAAAAATAAACCACACATTTTCGCAGCACAGCAACCGCTTTGTTTGTTGGGATTGTCTGTGCAAACTTGGGAGGAAGTGCCATGCAGCCCTTGGCAGAACTTTTACGGCCGCGTACTTTTGATGAAATGGTCGGTCAGACGGCTTTGGTCGGAGAAAACGGAGTTCTGCGCCGCTTTGCAAAGACCGCCCGTTTTTCCAATATGATTTTCTACGGGCCACCCGGTGTGGGAAAAACAACCGCGGCCGCCATTTTGGCAAGTGCAACGGAAAAGCAGCTACACCGCCTCAATGCTACCACCGCCACCTTGGCAGACATCCGCGAGGTCATTGCCTCCACCGCAACGGTTTTCGGCAGCGGCGGCGTGTTGCTGTATTTGGATGAAATACAATATTTTAACAAAAAACAACAGCAGTCTTTGCTTGAATTTCTGGAAGACGGCCGCATTACACTAATCGCGTCTACCACGGAAAACCCATACTTTTATATTTATCCGGCGCTTCTTTCCCGCTGCGCCGTGTTTGAGTTCAAGCCGCTCACACAGACAGACATTTGCCCTGCGCTGCAGCGTGGGCTTTCGAAGCTGTGTGCTCTGTATGGGGAAAAAACAGCATCTTCGGAGGTGCTGCAAACCATCGCGGCCGGCTGCGGCGGCGATGTTCGCCGGGCGCTTGGAATTTTGGAGAACGCCTACCACAGTGCATCGGAACAGATCACTCCAGAGCAAGTGGAGCTGTTTTTGCCCGCCGTGCTTTCTGCCTTTGACCGCGACGGCGACGGGCACTATGATCTGCTCTCCGGCTTGCAAAAATCCATTCGCGGATCCGACCCGGATGCAGCATTGTTTTACCTTGCAAAGCTGCTGGAGGGTGGCGATTTGCTCAGTGCCTGTCGCAGGCTGCAGGTTATCGCTTCCGAAGATATCGGCCTTGCTTATCCATTGGCGGCAGTTGTTACACAGAGTTGCGTGCAGGCAGCGCGAGAACTGGGATTGCCGGAGGCCTCGATTCCACTGGCACACGCCACTGCTTTGTTGGCAACCGCTCCGAAATCCAACGCGGCCAACGCCGCTTACTGCGCAGCAGCGGCAGACGCGCGCGCGGGGCTTGGCAATGAGTTGCCTCCCGCCATCCGTGACGCGCACTATCCCGGCGCACAAGCTCTGGGACGCGGGCAGGGATACCAGTACCCGCATGACTTCCCAAATCACTATGTCGCACAGCGCTATTTGCCGCTGGATCTCGGGCAGCGACAGTATTTTACCTTCGGTGACAGCAAACAGGAACAGGCGGCCGCCGCCTACGCGCAGGCGATCCGTACCCAGTGTGAGGAACCGCCGTCTGCACCGCAAAATAAAAAGAAACAATAGGGGGAGGAATCTGTATGCAAAAATTTTCTGCCATCGAATACCACCGTCCGGATCTGGCGCAGATCCACGCACTAATCGATCAGACCGCCCAAATTTTGCGCACCGCACCCGATGCCGAACACGCGCTTGCGGCGTTCACCGACTATCGCACACAAAGTGCGGCTTTTGAAACCATGTATTCCGTTGCCCAGATCCGCAGTACCATGGACACAACCGACCCGTTTTATGAAGCGGAAATGAATTTCTTCCATGAAAATCTGCCTGCGTTGTCCGTACGGGAAAAAACAGTCACGCAGGCAGTGCTTACCAGCCCGTTTCGCGACGCTTTTGCGCAGCACTTCGGTACGCCTTGGCTGCGCAGATTAGAATCGGCCCAGCGACTGGCAGACGAAGCAATTATTCCCGAACAGATCGAACAAGCTAAGCTTGAACAGGCCTATGCCAAAACGGTTGCCGGCTGTTCGGTTTCCTTCCGAGGAGAAACCTGTAATTTTTATGCTTTGCTGCGCCATATGCAAAATCCAGACCGCTCCATACGGCGTGCGGCTTTTACGGCATGGAGCGAACTGTACCGCAGCGTTTCGGATACACTGGATGAGCAATACAGCGCATTGGTGCAATTACGCTGCCGTATGGCACAAAAGCTTGGATATCCCAGCTATATTGAAATGGCATATGAGATGCACGGTAGATACGATTACTCCCCCGCAAACATTGCCGCCTTCCGCGATGAGGTACGTCGCGTCATTACACCAGTGTGTACAGAACTGTTCGAGCAACAGCGTCGCCGTTTGCATGTTGACAGGCTGCATTGGTATGACGAAGCACTCGTCTTTCCGCAGGGCAACCCGGTCCCCCGCGGCACAGTTGCGCAACTTTTAGATGCCGCGCAAAAAATGTACCGGGCACTCTCTGTGCAAACCGGCGAGTTTTTCGATTTCATGAAGCAATATGAGCTGTTTGACCTACCCAGCCGGCCCGGCAAACACATGGGCGGCTATTGTTCCTATCTACCCTCGCTCAATGCGCCGTTTATCTTTTCCAACTTTAACGGAACCAGCGCAGACGTAGATGTGCTGACACATGAAGCCGGGCACGCCTTTGCCTCCTTCACAGCAGCAAAATTTGTACCGCTGTCTGATCTGATTTGGTCCACCAACGAAATCAACGAAATTCACTCCATGACCATGGAACTGTTTACCTACCCCTGGATGGATCTATTTTTCGGCGAACAGGCAGAGCGGTATTGCTATGCGCATCTTTGCCAGTGCTTGTGTGTGATTCCATATCTGTGCTGTGTGGATGAATTTCAGCACAAAGTATTTGAAAACCCCGCTATGACTCCTGCACAACGCCGCGCCGCATGGAGACAAAGCGAGCAGAGCCTGATGCCCTGGCGTGATTATGAGGGCAGCGACTTTTTGCAAAGTGGCGGGTTCTGGATGCAAAAGCAGCATATTTTTCTTTATCCGTTTTATTATATCGATTACGCACTGGCGCAGCTTTGTGCCTTTTCTCTCTTTGATGCTTATCAAACAGATCGACAAGCCGCATGGCAGCGCTATCTTGCGCTGTGCCGCGCCGGCGGAACAATGGGATACTTCCAAACGCTGCAAAGCGCCGGGCTTACGCCGTTGTTTCAGCCTGGTGCGATAGAGGCGGCGGTGATACCAATCGCGCGGCAACTACTGCGCGCAAATCTATGAATACCTCGCAGAAAAATATGCAGCTGATGCCAAGTCTTTCTTTGTCCCGCAGCGCTGTTCTTGCACTTGCGGCGCGCGGCATGACCGTGGCAACGGCAGAATCCTGCACCGGCGGATGGATTGCCGCAAGCCTGACGGATATTCCCGGTTGCTCTGCCGTTTTGGACGGCTGCGCCGTCACCTACGCTAACCGCATCAAAGAGCAACTTTGCGGCGTTAGCCCAGACACGCTGCGTCAATTCGGCGCTGTCAGCCCGCAGACCGCGCAACAGATGGCGCAGGGCATCCGCAAAACCATGGCATCGTCTGTGGGGCTGGCAAGCACCGGCATCGCCGGACCGGGCGGCGGCAGTACAGAAAAGCCGGTTGGTCTGGTATATATCGCTTGTGCCAGCGAAAACCGCTGCCTGTTTCGGAAGTTACTTCTCCATGCAGACGCCTCCATTGCGCGCAGGGCAGAGGAGACGCCGGAGCAGGCAGCGCGCCGCAGCATCCGGATGCAGGCAACCGACGCCGCACTGGAACTGCTGCTCACATTTTTACAAAATGAACCGGAAAGGAAAGAAAAGCTATGAAAACTTGCAACACGTGCGGAAAAGAAATTGCCAACGACGCCCGCTTTTGTACCTATTGCGGCGCCTTAACCGCACAAAATGCCGCCACCACGCAAACCGAGCCGCAGCAAAGCACACCGCAACAGAGTGCGCCGCAACAGAGCGCACCGCAACAGAGCGCACCGCAACAGAGCGCGCCGCAGCAAAGTGCGCCGCAGCAAAGTGCACCGCAACAGAGTGCGCCGCAGCAAAGTGCACCGCAACAGAGCGTGCCGCAGCAAAGTGCACCGCAACAGAGCGCGCCGCAGCAAAGTGCACCGCAAAGCACTGCTATGCCGGACTATCCGGCCGCTCCCGCCGCACCTGCTAAGCAGGCAATCTCCTATCGGGGTGCGCCGATGTCGTATGCACAGCAAAATTTTTCCTCGGCCTATCGTCCGCTTGGTGCGTGGGCATATTTCGGTCTCTCCCTATTGTTCAGCGTTCCGCTGGTTGGTTTTATCTTTATGATTGTTTTTGCCTGCGACGACAGCGCCATCAATCGACGCAACTTTGCCCGCAGCTACCTGATTCGCCTTTGCTTCGTGGTGCTCGGCTTGCTTATCATCGGGGGACTGTTATTCTGCTTGATAGATCGTTTTGCAATCTTCGGCAATTTTCCGCTTTATCATTCCGGGGTTTCACATGCCTTTCAAAGCAGTCTTTTTTAACCGAGTTTCACCGTGTCGCGTCTTGACGTGCGACCCGTTTTGTTGTATGATAAGGTCTATATAAGTGCGGCCGCCCTGCGCCGCATACAGGCAGGGAGAAAGATGAGGATATAGCAATGACACAAAGAGTTCAAATTCCGCGTTCGGAGTTTCAGCAGAGAGTGCAGCGCGCCGCGGCACTGCTACGTGAGAGAAATCTGGACGTGCTTGTCGTAAACGGGTCTGAGGCGGATTATGCCAATACACGGTATTTTTCAAACTTTTGGCCGGTATTCGAGCGCTGCGGTGTTGCAATTTCCGCCGCCGGTGACTGTGCAATCATGGTCGGTCCGGAGTCTCAGATTTTCGCCGCCGATTTCGGCGTAATCGAAAAGGTATATGTTCTGTATGAGTACCGCGAAAGCGCAAATCCCGCATATCCCGAACTGAGAGTACAAAAATACAACGATGTCTTCGCAGGCATCGGCGTACACGGCAAAAAGCTACGCATCGGTGTTGCCGCATGGCTTGATACCAACGTGGTCATGATGGAAGGTCTGCGCGATGCTTATCCGGAAGCGGAAATCGTTCGTGCAGACGACATCATGGTACAACTGCGCATGGTAAAAAGTGATAATGAAATTGCCTGCCTGCGCGAAGCCGCCCGTATCACACAAATTGCAACCGACGAGGTTATCCGGCACATTCGCCCGGGCGTAACAGAGCTTTCCCTGGTCGGCATCGCACAGAAAACCATATATGAAAACGGTGCAGAATACGAAGGGTTGCCGATGTACTGCTTCTCTGAGCGAAGCACCAAACATGCGATCTCCCGCTCTTCCTACCGTGAGATTCAAAAAGGGGATATCGTACAGCTCAATCTCTCTGCAAAAGTTTGCGGCTATTCGCCTTCCATCGGTATTCCCGTTTGCTGCGGCAAACTCAGCCCGGAAAAGCGCGAATTGGTTGAGTTCGGCCTGCAGGCACATCTGTGGACAGAGCGGTATCTGCGCGCCGGTATCGTTGCGGCCGACGTTGCAAAAGACTTTATAAAATTCTTCCGGGAAAACGGCAAAGAAAAGAATTATTTTTACGGCCCCTGCCACGGCCTTGGCCTGATCGAAGTGGAATCTCCGTGGATGGAAACCGTCTCCGAATACAAACTGCAGAAAAACATGACTTTCCAAATCGACACCTTCGTCATGGGCGATACCTTCGGGCTTCGCTGGGAGAAGCCTATCGCCATCACCGAAAACGGCTGTACGATGCTCTGTGAGCGGCAACTCGGCCAAATCTATGAAATCGACTGCTGAGGTGCACCATGGTCAATGCAAACGGAAAAACAACCTGGGTGTTTCCGGATTTGGAAATGCCCCCTGCGGGGCATTCTCCGCTGTTCGGCCATGAAAGCATCATCGTGCTCAACATGAACGACTCACCGGCACAACTACGCATGACGTTGTATTTTGCCGACCGTGACCCCATTCGCGCTTTGCCCTGTACCGTGCAGCCGAATCGGGTGCGCTGCCTGCGTACGTATAATCCTGATGATTTTGGCGGTGTAGAAATTCCACGCGAGGTACAATATGCGCTGCGCATTGACAGTGACTTACCCATTGTTGTGCAATACGGCAGACTGGATACCCGTCAGCCGAATATGGCATTTTACACGGTTATGGGCTTTTCAAATTGAGCTTGTCCTCAGACCACTCTATTAAGAAACGAAGGTTACAAAAATGCTGGATCTAAACAAAGTATATGTTATTATCGGTGTAGATACCGAAACAGACGTTGGCAGTTTTACTCCCTTTTATGAAGGGGTAAAGCACGGCGTTCCCAAGCTGCTGCAAATGTTTGCGGACAACGATGTGCGCGGCACCTTCTTCTTTACCGGAGAAGCAGCGCACAAAAACCCGGATATCGCACGTATGGTCGCTGCCAGCACAAGTGAGGTCGGCTGCCATTCTCTGTATCATGAAACCATCGGAGACGAGCTTTTTCCGCTGCCTGATTTAAAACCGCTGCTGCCGCATGAAGTATTTCCGCGGCTGGAGCTGGCAACCAAATGGGTAGAGCAAGCGGCAGGCGTGCATCCCACATCCTTCCGTTGCCCGCGTCTTTGGGGCTCTACCGCGGTTTGCCGTGCGCTGGAGGAACTTGGCTATCTATGTGACTGTACTTATCCAATGTATTTCTATCGTGATAAATATGCCCCCTATCACCCCAGTGCAGACGACTGGACGCGCGCGGGTGACATGAAACTCGTTGAGATTCCGAATTTTGCAGACATGATCATGCAATCTACTGATCCCGGGCTTGAGCGGGACCGAGATCAATGGCCGCTGTTCCGCACGGCAGGCGCCGGCGTAATGATGGAAAAAATCCGCGGCTTTGTGGATTTTGTACATGCAAAACAACTCCCCGCCGTAGTTTGCCTTTACATTCATCCCTGGGAGTTTATTCCCTGCGAAAAAACCTACCATTTCGGGGAAGCATCCGTCACCCCGGACGCTTTCATCACGGAAAACTGCGGCGAGGTCGCCTGCAGAGAAATGGATACACTCATCCGCTCACTCAAGGCCTACGGTGCTACCTTTGTCACCGCCGGCGAGCTGGCGCAGATGGTTTGAGGAGGCGCATACACATGCAAACGTATCAGATCACCGTGGCCGGTTGCCGCCGCGATTTGCCGCTGTGCCCGGTTAATGATTCGCTCAGTATTGCCGCTTTTGTAATTTTCGGTGACGTGGAGTTGACCTGTGCCTGCGCGCATGCTCTGTTAGAAAAGGTTCCCCCGCACGACATTATGATCACCGCGGAATCCAAGGGGATCCCGCTGGTTTATGAGATGGCCCGACAGGAAAATGCTGCACACTATCTCATCGCACGCAAAGCTCCCAAGCTCTACATGCGGGACATCCTGCAAGTAGACGTGCGCTCCATCACAACTGCAGCACCACAGACTCTCTATTTGGACGGCGCAGATGCTGCACTGCTGTGCGGCAGGCGTGTTTTAATTGTAGATGATGTCATTTCTACGGGAGAAAGCCTGCACGCATTGGAAAAACTGGTTCTCACCGCCGGCGGAAATATCGTTGGCAAAGCCGCTATTTTAGCGGAGGGAGAGGCAACAGAGCGGAAGGACATTGTTTACCTTGCCCCACTGCCCCTGTTCAATCCGGACGGAACCGAAAAATAATGTCTGTTCTATTCTGAACGGAAAGGATTTGCCCTCATGAAATTATCTTTACGGTATCTTTGTCTGCTGCTCGCCGTATTGCTCCCTTGTACGTTGCTGCTTGCCTGCAGCTCCCGTACGGAGAATCCCCCTGCCGGGGCGGATACACAACCAGTAGATTATACGGAAAACGTAATGGTAAGTCAAAATTATCATCTGAGCCTTGGAATGGCCTACTATTACTTTGACTCCTACTATCAAAGCCTACAAAAATATTACGGCAGCTATTTTCAAAGCATTACCGGAATTGACCCCGCCAAATCTTTGCGATCACAGACGATGGAAGATGGGAGCACAGCCTTTGAGTATCTGCTGCAGGGGCTCATCTGGCCGAATTTGTTGGAACTGCTCTGTCTAAACGAAGCAGCGCAAGCTGCGGACTTTATACTGAGCGAAGATCAGCAAGCCGCCGTTCGACGGGAAGCGGAGGCCGTGGATCTTTCCGGTAAAGATTGGATCGACACAGAATCGCTGGTGTATTTCAACGCTCTGACAACGCGCGCCGGATTATATCAAGAACATTTGCAAAACAGCTACGTTTATACCGATGCGGATTTTGACGCCTACGCTGCTGACCAGGGTACTGCGCTGCAAACGGCAGAATATCTGTACTACACGATACAGACCTCGGATTTGTCAGACGAGCAAAAAAGCGCGCTGACCGAACAGCTGGACACACTCAAAACGCTGCACAACTGCGATGCCTTTACAAAATCGTTTACAGATATTTTGCAACAACTCTATCCCATTCTGACAGCAGAAAGTATTTCAGCAGCCCTGGAAAAGAGCCGCACCTTGACAACGGACAGCAACTCTGTTACCCTGCTGAACACATGGAGCAAGAGCGCCGACCTTGCTCCGGGGGATGTTACTTATTATACAAACGATGCCGGTACGGCAATCACCGTGGCCTGCTTGCTGCGCGCTCCGTTTTATGACGAGCAGCCGACCGCTACAGTGCGCCACATTCTGGCACGAACGGAAACAGCAGGATCCGCACAGGCCGCGCATACCACGGCGCAAGCCTGGTATGACAGTTGGTGTGCGACAGACCGTACAGAAGCCTCTTTTATCGCATTTGCCGAGAAAAACAGCGAAGACCCCGGCTCAGTGGCCGCCGGTGGCCTGTACGAAAATATCGCGCCCGGACAAACTGTCGATGCGTTTGACAGCTGGTGCTTTGCGCCAAATCGCTCTCCGGGAGACAGCGGCCTTGTTGATACGGAATACGGTACGCATGTGATGTATTACTGTCACCAGGGGCTGCCACGCTGGAAAGCAACCGCGCTGACACAAATGCGCAAGCGTGACTTTTCTGCAGAGCTGACTACATTTATCGAGCGTTTCACCGTGAAAGAAAATGAAACGCTGCTGCAAAATATCGAGCTTTGAGCATATTTTTTTCTATGCATCGCCGGCGGTTTCTTCCGGCGGTGCTGCTTTTTTTGAAGACTGCAGCATCAAAAACACACGCATTTTTTTCGCCGTTTTTCAGCTAATACACTCTGTGAAATTTGCTAACAATTCTTTTTGGGCTACTCTACAGATTAAGCAACTATTCACAAAATTTATAAAAATACAGAAAAAGCCTTTCCAAAACCTTGACAAATCAAGAAACTATGCGTATAATAATTGAAAATTTAGTAAGCACGGGAGCATAATTCGATGAACGCAGCAACGCGAAAAATGGATGCCGAAAAAACCGGTGCGCAAGCAACGGCGTCTTTTTGCTGCGCCGATTCTGCCAACTGTGCCGTTTCCGGGAGCGTCGCTGTCCTCGCGATGCTCCCGTTTTCTGTTTTAAACGTCTGCGCGGCGGTTCGACTGCCGGAGTCGATTGGAATTTTCCGCATCGGAATACCTGCCGACCATACCGCAAACGGAAGCGAAACGGAACGGATAGCCGCAGCTTGAGGCTGCGATGCTGTCCAAGGTCCCGCCGCTTTCGGCGGGACCTTGTTTTTGTATCTGACCGGCCAGCGGCTTTCGCCCCGACCGATAAGATAAATTTATCAATTAAGGAGTAACCGATATGAAAACCTCTACGAAATTGGTTGCCGCTTTTCTGGCGGTATTGATGAGTGCATGTCTGTTTACCGCTTGTGCAAAAACAGACCAAGAAAATCCAGACGCCGACAAGGCTGCCTCTTTCTTCCTGGGGGCAACCGGTCCGCTGACCGGTGATGCTTCTTCTTACGGGATTTCCGTTAAGAACGGCGCACAGCTTGCTGTACAAGAAATCAACGCAGCAGGCGGTATTAACGGTATTCAGATTTTCTTTGATATGAAAGACGACAAGGCAACAGCAGAAGATGCCGCAACCGGCTATGACGCTTTGATGGATGCCGGCATGCAAATCTCCCTCGGCAGTGTAACCTCCGGTTCATGTGAATCTTTTGCCTCTAAGAGTGAAGCAGACAATCTGTTCTTTATCACGCCTTCTGCTTCCGCTGCGTCCGTCATTGCAGACCGCGCCAACGCTTTCCGTGTCTGCTTTGGAGACCCGGACCAGGGTACGCTCGCCGCAAAGGAAATTGCCAAGAGCTATACCAAGATCGGTGCAATTTATGACAACAGTGACCCGTATTCCAAAGGAATTTACGAAGCGTTTGACGCTGAGATGAAGAATCTCGACAAGACCTATACCGTACAGACTTTTGACCAGGAAACCAAAAAAGACTTTTCCACACAGGTAGAAGCTCTGAAGGATTGTGATGTTATTTTTCTGCCAATCTACTACACCGAGGCCGGTTTGATCGCAAAAACCTGCTCTGCGAAAGGCTGTGCAGCGCTTTTGTACGGATGCGACGGTCTGGACGGCGTGGTTGACATGATTGATGATACCGTCACCAATACCATCAAATATATCACACCTTTTGACGTGAACAGTACCGACGAAAAAGTCAGCTCTTTTGTGGCCGCTTATAAAAAAGCTTACAACGCAACGCCTGACCAATTTGCAGCAGACGCCTATGATGCCGTTTATGCCATCGCGCAAGCTATGACAACTGCAAATGTCACAGATGCGAATATTTCCGCAAGGGATCTGTGCGAAAAAGTTAAGGCTGCCATCACAGCAGATTCCTTTAAGCTCGCCGGCGTCACCGGCACTATGACCTGGGACGCTTCCGGCGCCTGCAACAAGGAGCCGCAGATCGTCCAGATCAGCAAATAAGATAAGAACACAGACGGTTTGTGGGTGCCGGCACGGGACATTTCCGCGCCGGCTGCAGCCGTTTTGTGCCGTTTTCCGGGCCGCGGCGCCGCTGCTCCGCGCCTTTGCTGTTTTTTGTAGACAGCTCCCTGCAGGCAGCGCTCCGCACGCCGCAGCTACCGAAGAAAGGACCTTGAAAGATGAGTATTATATTGGACGGGTTAAGCCTCGGCGCCATATACGCGCTGATCGCGCTCGGCTATACCATGGTATACGGCATCGCAAAGCTGCTGAACTTTGCACATGGCGATATCATCATGGTCGGCGCTTACGCGATTCTTTGCACGCTGAATTTGTGCGGCAATGTATATGCCGCCTTTGCCGTCGCCGTTGTTTTATGCACCGCAGCCGGCATCCTGGTTGAAAAGTTTGCCTATAAGCCGCTGCGTGGTGCCTCACCGCTGGCCGTACTGATCACCGCCATCGGCGTCAGCTTTTTGCTGCAAAGCCTTGCCCAGCTCCTTTTCGGTGCAAAATCCCGCCCGGTCTCTCTGCCTTCCTTCGGCAGCTTTTCCGTCGGCGGCATCGTTATCAATTTTTCCACGATTATCACCCTGGCAGTCGGTGCGGCTATTATGGCAGCTCTGACGCTGTTCGTTAAAAAAACACGCATCGGTAGAGCTATGCAAGCCGTTTCCGAAGACCGCGGTGCGGCACAGCTGATGGGTATTAACGTGAATGCAATCATTTCCATTACCTTTGCCATTGGCTCTGCTCTCGCTGCATTTGCCGGCCTGTTTTACCTGATGCAGATTCCATCCGTTAGTCCGACGCTGGGTTCCATGCCCGGGATTAAAGCATTTACCGCCGCCGTTATCGGTGGCATTGGCTCCATTCCCGGCGCCATGCTCGGCGGTGTCATGTTAGGCGTCATTGAGAAGCTCTGTCAGAGCATTCCGCTGATCAGCCCGTATACTACAGCTATCGAATTTGCCGTGCTGATTTTGATTTTGCTGGTACGTCCGGTGGGTCTTCTCGGCAAGAAAAAGAGAGAGAAGGTGTAAGGACGATGACGATGCGGAAAAAAAGCAACATTAAATTCAAGTATTTCGTCAATTATCTGCTTGTTGCCCTTGCGCTGATTATCTGTATTGTGCTTGGGCAAAACGGCATGCTCAGCCGCAGCGCGATGACCCTGCTGCCGCGTATCGCATACAGCATTATCCTTGCGGTTTCTCTGAATTTGGTCGTCGGTTTTCTCGGCGAACTAAGCTTAGGACATGCTGGCTTTATGTGCGTGGGTGCCTACATTGGCTGTTATTTTGCAAATTATCTGCACACCGTGCTGCAAAGTAATCTGTTGATTCTGGTGCTGTCGATGCTTTGCGGGGGCCTTGTGGCCGCTCTGTTCGGCTTTATCATTGGTTTGCCGGCTCTACGTCTCAAAGGAGATTATCTCGCAATCGTTACATTGGCGTTTGGTGAAATTGTCCGTAACGTCTTTAAAAACCTTCCCTTCTTCGGGGGCGCCATGGGCTTGAAGACAACCAAATATCCGTCTTCCTCTTTATATATCGTCGCCTTCTCGGTTGTGCTGGTGGTTCTTTTCCTGATTCAAAATCTGATTCGTTCCAAACACGGGCGTGCTATCACCGCCATCAGAGACAATGAAATTGCCGCGCGCGCCATGGGAATCAACGTCACATATTACAAAATCGCCGTGTTTGTGCTCGCTGCTTTTTTTGCGGGACTTGCCGGCGTTCTGTACGGACATTTAAATACCCCTATTTTGTATACCTTCTTTTCTTACAATTACTCCATAGAAATTCTGGTCATGGTAGTTTTGGGCGGCATGGGCTCTGTGACCGGCTCCATCGTCGCAGCTACCCTAATCACCTACGTCAACTTTTTGCTGCAAAGTAAGCTTTCCGGGGATCTTGCCGCAATTCGCCTTTTGGTCTATGCGCTGATTCTGATTGTTGCCGTATTGTATAACAACGCCCCAGCGCTGCGTCCGCTGCGGGAAAAGCTGAATCTAAAACGGCTGGGAGCAAAGCTCTTTTCCCGCCGCACCCGTCCGGAGACTGTGCGCGATGACGACGCAGCGTGGGATCGCATCGATACCAAAATCAAAATGGACGAGCTGCTGAGCGTAGAGCTACGGGCAGACCCGCAAGAACCGGACAAACCGGATAAAACGCAACAGGAAAAGGAGACAACGTGATATGGCGGAATACATGCTGCAAACCGAGCATCTTGGAATTTCCTTTTCCGGGCTAAAAGCCGTGCAGGACGTCAATCTGTGTGTCAAAAAGCGGCAACTTTACGGTCTGGTCGGGCCAAACGGAGCAGGTAAAACCACGGTGTTTAATCTGCTCACCGGTGTATACCAACCGACCACCGGCGCTTTCTATTTGGATGGCGAGAAGCTCAACGGAAAATCACAAGAAACCATCAACCACAAGGGCATCGCCCGTACATTTCAAAATATCCGCTTATTTAATAATATGAGTGTCATCCGCAATGTTTTGGTTGGTTTGCACAATCAACCGGAATATCGCTGCGGAACCCTGCAAAGTATGCTCCGTCTACCCCGTCACTATAAAACAGAACGCATCATGCGAGAACGCGCTAAAGAAATTTTACGCATCTTTGACCTGGAGCAGGAACGCAACAACCTCTCTTGCAACCTGCCCTACGGCAAACAGCGTAAGCTGGAAATTGCCCGGGCACTGGCAACCAACCCCAAACTGCTTTTGCTGGATGAGCCGGCAGCGGGTATGAATCCGCATGAAACGGAAGAATTAATGGAAACAATCCGGTATATCCGGGACAGCTTTGACATGACAATTCTGCTCATTGAACACGATATGAAATTTGTTTCGGGATTGTGCGACGAGGTTACCGTGTTAAACTTCGGCACGGTATTGGCGCAAGGCGATACAAGAACAGCCCTTTCCGATCCCGAGGTCATCAAGGCGTACATCGGAGGTTAACAGATGTCACAACCTTTACTCACAGTCAAAGACCTAACCGTCTATTACGGTGTGATTCAAGCACTGCGTGGCATATCCTTTTCGGTCAACCGCGGTGAAATCGTCACCCTCATCGGCGCCAACGGGGCCGGCAAAACAACAACCATGCAAAGCATTATGGGCCTCGTTCCCATCCGGTCTGGGCAAGTTCTTTTCGATGGAAAAGACATTACAAAAACGCCCTGCCATAAAATTGTACATCTGGGCATGACGCAGGTACCGGAGGGGCGGCGTGTGTTTTCAGAGCTGACCGTATACGAAAATTTGCTCATGGGCGCTTACTCGGAATCCGACAAAAAAACGCTGCGCAAAAATTTAGACGAGATTTACGCATGGTTCCCGAGATTACAGGAACGGAAAGATCAAGTTGCAGGCACGCTTTCCGGCGGCGAACAACAGATGCTTGCGATGGGCCGTGCCATGATGAGTCGCCCTACGCTGCTAATGCTGGATGAACCCTCTATGGGGCTTTCTCCGCTGCTGGTAGATCAAGTTTTCGACATCATCCGCAGTTTTCATAAAAACGGTACCACGGTTTTACTGGTCGAACAAAATGCAGGGAAATCCCTTGCCATCTCTGACCGCGCATATGTACTGGAAACCGGCAGCATTGTTCTTTCCGGCAGCGGCGAAGAGTTGCTGCGCAGTGAGGATGTAAAAAAGGCATATTTGGGCGGTTGACTGCCCGAAGGCTTGCTTTGCCGAGGAACCGGCCTTTTTACGCGAATATATCTAAGATCGCGTGTCTGTGCTTTTGGCCGGACACGTGTTTCTTTTTTCCAAACCCGCAAACAAGGGAGCGGTGTCCGTAAAACAGAGAATCCTCCGTATGCCCTATACCATACGGAGGATTCTCTGTTTTCCCAATTCCCGAAATTTACATAAAAACCCGCCTTTGCACCGTCCCTATAACAAGGCGGCACTGCATTTTGACCGTATCGGTTTCCTCTACGAAAGCAGAAAACAACCTACAAAAATGCACACTGCTCCGCCAACAGAACCGAAAAGCACCCTTTTCCTTCTGAAAGTGACTTCTGCCAGATATCTCTCCGGCGGAACATCTCGCCCACAACGCCGACACTAACAAAGAGCCCGGGAATTGCCGGGCTCTCCTGTGCGCTTGTTCTACAGCGACGGTTATTCCGTCTTCTGTTTTTGTGTATCATTGACCAGGCAGCCTGCCCGCAAAATCTGCTGTTGCTCCGCGTCAAGCGGCCCCGTTGTTAAACTCAGTGTCTGTTGCGTACCATCCGGCCGAATCAGCACCGCCTCCAACGGCTGCTGCCCACCGAGTTTTTCCCGTACGCCCGGCAACAAAATATAGTCGCCGACAGCAAAGGGCAGCATCTGCCCGTCGTACAGCAGCGGCAGCATCCCCCAGTTGATCAAATTGCTGCGATACCGCTTGGTTGCATATTCTCGGGCAATATTGGCTGCGCCTCCGAGCACGCGCTGACAGGATGCCGCCTGCTCCCGCGCTGATCCATCTCCAGGCCGATTTGCATAGATCACGCTGCCACGGCTTAACGGCGCATCATCACCAAGACGTTGGCGTATTATTTCTTTCAAAAAGGCAGGCAGCTCTTCGTCACGCGCCTGCTTCGCCCGGGCAACGTATGCCGGATCCTTTCGGGAAAGCGTAAACTCTGCAAGCCCCATAGGATTGGAGCGATACGAAGAGGTTTCCCCGGAGGGAATGAGTTCGTCAGTGGTTGTAACCGGATCTGTGATAACCGAGCAAACCTTCAAAAGAAGATTTTCACGCAGCGGCTCAATCTTAGGCCAGTCTTTAATATTCGGCCCGATGCGTAACGGCGTTTCCGGCTGCGGCTTACCGTACCCATAATAGCATCGCCGGTCATACACGCTGCGGTCGAAGGTATATTCCGGGTCGGTATACGTTACTTCCATTTCAGTTGCAGGCGTCAAATACCCCCCGTTGGCAGCAGTTGCTGCGATGGAGCGTGCATCCATCAACGCCACCGCCGCAATCTGGCCAGATGCCGGTTTTGAGCCCTCCCGGTTGGGGAAGTTTCGCGTGGAGTGGCGAATCGATAGACCGCGATTGCAGGGAACATCCCCCGCGCCAAAACACGGACCGCAGAAAGCAGTACGTTGGATACATCCTGCCTCTACCAGCGTTTGCATGACACCGGTTTGCATCAACGCCAAATTAACCGGCTGACTTGCTGGGTACACTGACAGGGAAAAGGCACCGTTTCCGGTTGAGCGGCCGCGTAAAATATCTGCAGCGGCGCACAAATTATCATAGGTACCGCCTGCGCAGCCGGCAATCACGCCCTGGTCCACCCGCAGCTTTCCGTTTTCCAGTTTATCCGTCAGATGCAGCTCCACACCTCCCAGCTGCTCTTTGGCTCGCTGCTCGCAGGCATGCAGCACATCTTTGGGATTGTCCCGTACATCTGCGATTTTATATACAAGGCTGGGATGAAAAGGCATAGCAATCATCGGCTCTACCGCAGACAAATCAATAACAACCGCACGGTCATACAATGCACCCTGCTGCGGCTGCAACGGGCGATACTCCTGCGCACGGCCGTGCTTTTCGTAATAACGGCGGATCTCTTCATCTGTACACCAAATGGAAGACAAACATGCCGTTTCCGTCGTCATGACATCAATTCCGTTTCGATATTCTGCGGGCAAAGACTTAATACCGTCTCCGATAAACTCCAATACGGCATTTTTTACAAAACCGTCTGCAAAAACAGCGCCGATCAGCGCAAGCGCTACGTCCTGTGGCCCGACGCCGGGGCGGGGAGCCCCTGTCAGTTGTACCGCCACCACAGAAGGCGTCGGCAAATCAAAGGTGCGCCCCAACAATTGTTTGACAAGCTCCGGTCCGCCTTCTCCAACGCCCATAGTGCCCAGCGCCCCATATCGTGTATGAGAATCAGAACCGAGAATCATTTTACCGCAGCCACTCATCATTTCCCGCATATATGCATGAATCACCGCCATGTGTGCCGGTACATATATACCACCGTATTTTTGTGCAGCACTAAGCCCGAATACATGGTCATCCTCATTGATGGTTCCGCCAACCGCACAAAGGGAATTATGACAGTTTGTCAATACATAGGGCAGGGGAAACCGTTCCAAATTACCGCTGCGCGCGGTCTGTATAATACCGACATATGTAATATCGTGCGAAGCAAGCGCATCAAAACAAAGCCGCAATTCTCCCGGAGCTTTGCTGACATTATGCGCGGCCAATATTTGCGCCGCAATGGTTTTCTCTCTGCCCGGCGCCACGGCAGGCGCTTGCTCCAGCTTTCCGTCATTCCATACAACGGGATGGTCAATTTTTCGGATCATATTTGTTTCCTTTCGCATCTTTTACAGACTACGACACCAAAGGCCGCAACGTTTTTATTATATATGAAGTTCCGGCTTTTTGTCAAGCCTTGCCCCCTCAAAAAAACCGACAAGTGAGCCTCCTTCCACAATCGAACAAAGTTGCCAAATCAAATCCAAAAGATCTGCTCTCTACCGCAACTACGCTGCACGCAAAATCCCGCTTTTGCGTGTTCCGACAAACAAATCTATACCTCTTGTACACAACAAAGAGGGCTTTGCCGCTTTTTCTGCTTGCAGCAAAGCGCAGCAACCACCCTTTTTTCGCTTACAAAAAGCTGTCTAAGCTGTGCTTTTGCCTTTTCCACCTCCCCCAAAATACTGCAAAAACACGTTGACAGTTTATCATTTTTTTTGTATACTGAAAACAGAGCGTAGGGGCTACGCCCCGTTTTATATCAGAAAAGAAAACAAAGGAGAGCACTATGAAAAAATCTTTTCGCTTTTTGGCCCTGGCGCTGCTGCCCGTTTTACTGGCAGGCATGCTGGTGCCCTGCTTTGCCTGGAGTGAGCCAAACGATCTTGCCGTACGGCGCTACAAAGA
>JAXDZV010000057.1:0-6917 GCA_034086705.1 Eubacteriales bacterium
CAACAGTCCCTCCTGTCAGGTACAAACTGACAGGAGGGATTTCTTATGAAATTGGATAAGTATTTCAAGGATATATGCAATCCCGCAAGGCAGGGGGTCTGCCCTGCGGTGTTGTTTCCTGTGTGAAAGCTATCATTCTACGTCATTGGCTCGGTGACTTTGTTTTTTATGCTGCTTATTCTCTGCCTGTAACCGCCTAAGCCGGTCACGGCTGTTTTTTTCGGGCAGAGCATACCGTTCTTTAAAAAAAGAGGGACTACCGCTTCTATGCTTCTATATTGAGGATAAAGCGGAAGCATTGCACAAAAGGAGTTCCCCGGAACAGAGAGCAAGTCGGAAGCAAAAGCATAGTTTTGTAAGGCGATAGAGGACTATGAGCAAAAAAGATTTATTGCAAAGGCAGACAATATCACGCTTGGCAGTTTGCCTGAAATCTGGGCAGAAGAAGAGATGAAGATCGGTATGTTGTACAGCGGTACGGTCGAGAATTATCGTCAAGAAATAAACAGGATAAAGCAGCACCCGATCGGTGAGAGAAAGTTGAAAACAGTAAAAATACAGAGGTTGGAGAAAAATGGATAGACGAATTTTGATGTATCTGTCTGCTGTGTGACGTTTAGAAGACGAAAGGGCGCACAATACTCTCTTAAAGGGAGTCGTATTGTGCGCCCCGAGCTGCTTTGTTTGACTGAACCAAAAGAAAGTGGATGAGCGAGAAGGCATATATTCTCCTATTCCGTAAGGTACCTACACTTCCTTGTACACCAAAAGCGCCTACCTCTGTTTTTGGATCAACATCGGGTTGAAAACCGCACGGGAACAACTTCTCCGTATCATCGTAACCAGGCGGAAACTTCACTGCTTTACAGACTCTGCCTGATCGCGCGGCAAGTCCTGTATCGTTTGTGCTTGACCTAAGCGGAGCAATGCGAGGGAAAGGGAGAGCAGATCTTCCGTGCAGCGACCGGGTGCGTCGGTGTGGATGCCGAACTCTTCTCGGATGCGCCGCAATCGGTATTGCACGGTGTTTCGATGGGTAAACAACGCAGCAGCGGCATCTTGCAGTGAATGATGACAGCACAGATAGACGTATAGCGTTAGACATAGAGAGCCGCCTGTCTGGCTGTCGCTTTTCCATAAAGCACGGATCGCCGGATTGAGATACCCATAGCATTCTTCCAGTGCTTCCAGTTCTGCCCAGACGGCATAGTCGGCGCAATCAACGAAAAATGCTTCGGGACGGCTTGCAGCCACAAGACGATGGACATCGCGTGCTAGGCGAAAACTTTTTTCCAGCTCGAAAAGCTCGCTCATACCGTGGTAAAGAACGATCTGCAACCGGTATCGCTCTGCCGCACCGCGTAGACGGCGCAGATCTGTATCGTGCTGGACGAACAAAACAATTTTCCCTTCGTGGAAAAAAGGGTGTGACGCCGGAAATTCTCTGGCAAGACTTTGCAGAAAATGGGAAGGATCGCCACCCGCTTGACTTTGCTCGGTAAAAGCGATGAGTACGAAACCCTCCGGAGAGAAATTTGCCAAAAACGTACCTGCTGTACGGCGACGGAAGCGCTCCGCATCGGGAAAGGCGCCTGCAAGCAGTTCTTGCAACAGCTCCTGCGCCGTATCGTATACGGTATTCCCCTTGCCTTGCACAGCGTAAAGCTGCTTGGCCAACAGCTGTTCTGCAAACAAACAGTCTGCAGCGGCGGGTAGAGAATCGGCATCCGGCGTGAGGTAAAGTACAAAACCAAGCGCAATTTCTGCACAGCGAAGAGTGCTGACAAAAAAGCGCTGTGTGCCTTCTCCGACAGCTACACGGCTGCATGGATCTGTGGCGCAGAGTGAGATGGTGCGGCAGACGGAAAGCGGCAATTCGCCACGGGCGACAGAACGGCGGTAGTCTGCGTTCAGACAGTCGCGCGGGGCAAAGGCGCACCGAATGTGAAAAGCGTTGTCCGTAACGAGCACGGGACAGCCGAATACGGTTCCAACTGCTTCGCACAGTGCGTCAAGAGAATTACTTTGTAAGAAAACATTCAAAAGAATTTCCTGATGCATATCAATCTCCTTTTGTGCCAACAGCACAATTTGCCTTTTCTACATTATACCACGGGAGTCTTTGCAATGCAAGTGGGGCATGCTATACTATAGGCGTAAACAGAAGAGGGGCCGCAAGGTTCTTTAGAAAACGGAGATGATTCCCATGTGCGTAATATGTGCAGCGACGCTCCGACAAACTCTGTTTGTTAGCGCCCAAAAACATGAAAAACAACTGTTTTGAAAGCAAATATGATTTTAGGAGGTATGTTTTATGTTTGAACTGAAACCCTATTCCCGTAAGAATACTGCAATGTACAATCCGTTTCGTGCTATGGATGAGCTTTGGAACGATCCGTTCGGATTTTTCGGATCCAACGCGCCGGATGTTTTTAAAACGGATGTGAAGGATGAAGGAGAATATTATTTGCTGGAGGCGGATTTGCCGGGCTTTGAGAAGAAGGATATTCACCTGGATATCAACGGGGATGTACTCACCGTCAGTGCGGAACGCCATTCTGCCCATGAAGAAAAGGATGAGAAAGGGAAATATATCCGCTGCGAGCGTTCCTACGGCGCTTACAGCCGGGAGTTTGATCTTTCCGGAATTGCGGCGGACAAAATCGGTGCCAAGTATGAAAACGGCGTGCTGAAGTTGACTCTGCCGAAAAAACAGGAGCAAGTGCCCGCAAGCAGACGTCTTGAAATCGAATAAAGCACAGCAAAATGGGTTGCGCCGCAGCGGGTGACCGCTGCGGCACTTTTGGTTTCTCTTGCAAAACACGGATGTATCTGTTATACTGAACACATCAAATGGAAAGGATGAACAAAAATATGGAAGAGAATAAACAAACCGAAACACAGACCAAACCAGATCGCGGCGGTATCTCCGTCGAAATAGAGCATATTTTTCCTATTATTAAAAAGTGGTTGTACAGCGAAAAGGAAATTTTTCTGCGGGAGCTGGTATCTAATGCCTGTGATGCGGTGACAAAACTCCGGCGGTTGATTTCTTTGGGAGAAACGGAGCAGGTTGAAGAGCCGTTTTCCGTGACGGTTACATTGGACGCGCCGGCCGGTACACTGACGATTTCCGATAACGGAATCGGCATGACGGAGCAGGAAGTGCGCAGGTATATTTGTCAGATCGCGCTTTCCGGAGCACTGGAGTTTGTGCAGAAATATGAAGGCGATGCAGCAAATGACGGAATCATCGGGCATTTCGGCCTTGGATTTTATTCTGCCTTTATGGTGGCTGACCGTGTGGAATTGTTTACGCGTTCCTATACCGGTGCGCCTGCAGTGCATTGGAGTTGCGATGATAATGGCAGCTATGAGATTACCCCGGCAGAGCATGAACAACGCGGAACGGATGTTGTTTTGCATATTACACAGGAGGAGAAAGAATTTCTCAATGCAACACGTTTGCGTGAAATCCTGGAGAAATATTGCGCTTTTATGCCGGTTCCGATTTATTTTGTGGACGTAGAGGCACAGCAAAAAGAAGCTGCAGAAAAGCAAGAAAAGCAAGAAAAACAGGAAAACTCGCAGCAGGATGCGCAGTCTGCGGATACGGAGCAAGCGCCGGAAAAAGAGGAGCCGCAGCCGATCAACGATACGCATCCGTTGTGGCAAAAAGCGCCGTCGGAGTGTACGGAACAGGAATATAAAGATTTTTATCATAAAGTTTTTCATGATTACCGTGACCCGCTTTTCTACATTCACATCAGTGCAGATTACCCGTTGAACTTTAAGGGAATTTTATATTTTCCCAAGATCAATCATGAATATGAGAGCCTGGAGGGACAGGTAAAGCTGTACTATAACCAGGTATTTGTGGCAGACAATATCAAAGAGGTTATTCCGGAATTTTTGTTGATGCTGCGTGGAGTGCTGGACTGTCCGGAGCTGCCGCTGAATGTATCCCGCTCTTATTTGCAGAATAACGGCTATGTTGCAAAGATATCCGCGCATATCGTTAAGAAAGTGGCGGATAAATTATGTGGGATGTTCACGAATGATCGCAAGCAGTATGAACAACTGTGGGACGATTTGAGTGCTTTTGTGGAATATGGTTCGCTGCGCGAGAGAAAGTTTTTCGATCGTGTGAAAAATGCGGTACTGTTGCGGACGACAGCAACAGGGGACGCAGAGGATGCGCGGCAGTATGTCACACTGGAAGAATATTTACAGGCAGCAAAGCAAACAAACGAAAACACGGTTTACTATACAACCGACCCCACCGCACAGGCGCAGTATATTGCAATGTTCCGTGCACAGGGAATTGAAATTGTTGTGCTGCCGCATGTATTGGATACACAGTTTATTACGCTGCTGGAACAGGATCACCAGGGGGTGAAATTTGTGCGGATCGATGCGGATGTTGCATCGGCGCTGTGCGAGGATGGAGATGCGGCGGAAAATGAGACGGTGACGGCTGCTTTCCGCAAGGCTGCCGGACAGGATACGCTGAAGGTTGTATACAGAAAGCTCAAAGACGCCGGTATTCCGGCATTGCTGAATATTTCGGAGGAGAGCCGGCGGATGGCGGATATGCTGCGCATGTATCAGCCGGGTGGTGCGGAGATGCCGCAGGAGGCTTCACTGGTGGTGAATACGCAGAGCCCTCTAATCGAAAAACTGAGTACCTGTGCAGACACGGAAAAAGGAGAACAGCTTGCCCGGCAGATTTATGCGTTGGCGCAGCTTTCACAGCGGCAACTCACTGCGACAGAATTGCAAGACTTTTTGAAAAACAGTTATACATTGCTAGAGCAGCTTTAAGCAGCCGGGGACGTGCCTGTATGCACGTCCCCGAATCTTTTTATAAATAGCGGAATTGCCAAAGAAGAAAACACATATACAACGGGCTTTTTTCAGAATGTGCTGCAGGAAAAACGGCACCGAAGAAATCTGTGGTGAACGGAAAAATCCTTTGCAGCAGTGTTCGGTATGACATGCACAGATGAAGCGTACGCCGATCCGGATAAAAAGGATTGTTTTCCGCCCGTAAAAATGCGGAGGCGTTGTTGACATGGTAAAAAAAACATGCTATCATAGAAAAAACAGGTCGAAATTTGCCGGTTTTCACGTTCCGGCAATTTCATCTTAGGGAAAGGGGAACCAGTTATGAAAAATTGTCCGAATTGTGGGATGCAGCTGGAGGATGATGCTGCTTTCTGTCAAAAATGCGGCGCCCCGCTTGCGGGAGGACAGCCATATGCGCCTGCCACTGCGGCACCGGTGGATCCGTATGATCATACAGCAACGTTTGATGCCAAAGATATTTCGGACCACAAAGTGTTTGCAATGCTGGGGTATTTGCTTGGAACTGTTGGGATCATTATCGCATTGCTTGCCAGCAGGGCCTCGGAATACACAATGTTTCATGTCAGACAGGCACTGAAATTTACGGTGGTGGAAGTGCTGATGCTGATTTGTGCGGTGGTGCTTTTCTGGACGTTTGTGGTGCCGATTGCGTACGCAGGCATGACCGGTTTTCTGACGGTGGTGAAGATTATTTGCTTCTTCCAAATTTGTGCGGGCAAGGCAAAAGAACCGATTTTTATCCGCAGCTTGAAATTCCTCAAATAAAGGTCTATGTAAAGGTCTATGCACCGTCCCGGCCCCATTTTGCGGGGCCGGGACGGTTTGCTTGATGAATTTACTCACTGCGAAAATGTAGGTTTGTCAATGATGTGTAACACATCAGGAAAAGAATAAAGAACATCTTTGGGAGCCATCCGGTTGAGAGGGCTCATGGGGAAGCGTTATAGCGTCTCTGCCTGACAGCAAGCTGTTTGGTAAAGTCATCAAAGGAATAGACGGTGTGGCAGGCGTAGAACTCCTCATTATCCTTTCTGTGGCTGCGTTCTACTTTGCCGTTGTGGCGCGGTGTAAAGGGTTTGATTTTCTTGTGCCGGATTCTGAGCTTGGCAAGTGTTTTTTCAAAGAGTGTCAGCGGTTTGTTTTTACTGTTGCCCATTTCATTTGTAAATTCAAACCCCTTGTCTGTCTGAATACACTCAATGGCATAGGGAAACTTCTCTACTACATGCTTTAGAAATTGTGTGGAAGAGTATGTACTCTGCTCCTTGAACGCCTCGAGATACCGGAATCGGCTGTACTCGTCAATGAAGGTATATTGATCGTATTTCTCTCCCCGGCAGCTTCTCCCACAAGGCAGGCAGCGGGAACCTATTTCACATCAATCTGCCCCCGGTGTCCCGGATATTCCATCTTTTCATAAGGTTTTGGAATGTATTTGGGATTGTATGTTTGGGATCGGGCAGTTTTATAGGCTTCCCGTCAATACGGCGAAGGAGCTTGTACAGCCCCTGGCGTACCCTCGCTGGCGCAGCTTCCCCCAGAACACCACCAGACCTGCACGAGGATTCCTGCGGCGCATATCCCTGACCAGCTTGATCTCGGCTTCTGTGTGTTGGTTTGGATGGCTGTGAGGACGATGTGACCGGTCTGCCAGGGAGCGGATCGTGCCGTCGTACTTCTTACGCCAACGGTAGATATTCTGTCTGGTGGTCTTGTAGCGGATGGCAGCGGCTGTAACACCGTGTTTCAAAGAATATTCAATTACTGCTTCCTGAAACCGCATGTCCTGTGTTATCTTATGCATAGCGGATAGGGTGGCACCTGCCTTTCGGTTTTGTCTGAGCAACTCAACCTTGGCACATGCCTGCCCGATTCGCTATTCTTTTTTCTATCTGTCTCACATCATTGTAACACCTACAACGGAATCAAGCCGATACTCAATTTCTCCGTTGCAATCCGTCTTTCATTGTGCTATACTGTGGTAATAGGGAGAACAACGCAATCTGCGTCAGGAGGCTTGAAATGCTTTTGGCAGTCGATATTGGGAA
>JAXDZV010000065.1:0-34541 GCA_034086705.1 Eubacteriales bacterium
TCTTTGGCTAACAGTTCCTACTGCCACGCCTGTAGCGGACTTTCTCCGCCAAGTTATTACGCGTGCCGAGCACACAAAAAACCACACCCCAATAAGAGTCCAAAGCAACTCTTATTGGGGTGTGAAAAATTCTGCGAACGTGTCAATTACGTGCCGCCGTATAACGTTTCGTGATACATACTGTAAAGTGAGGCAATGGAGGATGCTTCAGATTCATTCATGGCACTGCTAAGCACAATATTTCGTGAGAGTGCATCCCTCACGCTCTGCAAAAATGCAGCCTTATCCGTTGCGCTTTCCAGTCGCTGCACATACTCTGTGTTCAACTGTTTATAAGCAGTTACAACTTCCTGATACATCTTTTCGCCGGATTCAAGTGACATCCCAAGAAACGGAGAATCGCCCGTCGTATAGTCCGAAAGATTCTGCACTTTGCTGATCTCCCAAAGATTTGCCGGCTTTCCCTCCGGTACATACGCCATATAGTTATTTCCACAGTATTCCAGCTTCATAGAATAGCCAGCATTCAAACGATGGGCGGTTCCGTCATCGTTCAAAGTATAATCAGTTCCCTCCAAACCATATGCAAACGCATTGACAAAGTTTGCAGATGTGTTCAGCAGATTAATAATTTCAAATGCCCGCGCTGGATTTGCTGAATAGGACGAAATACCAAACAGTCCTGCATATACAGACTCATTCTGGTGAACCGGCTTTTCGTATGTCACAACATAATACCGATCGTCCCAATTTTCTGTTTCAGGGCTGTTATAATACCCCTTAACAACTTGGATGGCATACTGCTCGTTGGCACTGCCGTTGGAAACATATCCCTGTTGCTCACACTTGTCTTTCATAGCATAGTATGAAATAACACGACTGTCGGAAAACAAATTGGTCAATGTTACCTTAGCAGTCGCCTTATACAGGCTGTCTGTAATGGCCCCCAGGATAGAAACGCCTCCGCCGAATGTGTATGTATACGCCATTTCCGGAATTTCATTGATCGGTGTATAATTTGGCTCAGAGCGCTTCACTTGATCCAAAAACGCTTCGCAATCTGTAATTTGCTGCACAGACGCAGGATTAAACTGATATTTGTTTGCAAGTGTTTTATCCACCAAAAGATATGTGTATTCATCTAAAAGATGGTTATTGGCATACGCGTAAATCGATTCACCTACTTTACCCGCATCATAAAACGTTGGATAAATATATTTTGAAAGATCTTTTTTCGCGTTAGAAGCACTCAGGATCTCCTCGTTAACTTCCATCAGATACCCTTTATTATAAAAGCGATGGAACATATCCACACCGGTCATAAATACGATGTCCGCCTGATATTCTGCCGCCTCAGGATACTTCAAAACCTGACGCCCATACTCATCCAGCACTGTTTCCTCTGGTTCTTCCGTGGTAACCTCTTCTGTTTCGGCTTTTTCCACCCATTTGGACTTCACTTTGGCTGCCGCAGCACGGCTGGCTGCTTCAGCCTTTTGCTTCTTTGCCTCTTGGCGCTGCAGCTTAGCCTGCTCTTCGGCTTCCGCTTTCATCTTATCCTGATATGCATACAATTCGTTTATGTAGTCCTCATACTCGTCCGCTGTTTTCAAGACGAGCTTCACCTGCGTTTTATAAGTGGATTTTGAGATGCTGTTCATCAGAGCCTCTGCCCGTGCAATTCCTTCCGCAGTTGTAGACTCATCCGTAATGGCAAGCAATGTTACAGTGCGTGTTTTAATATTGCTCGCTGCAGAAACATACTCTTCCGAATCTTTATTACATGCGCACAGCGCACTTGCAGATAACAACAACGCGCTCAGCAACACACAACCCCATCTTTTTCTCATTATGAAAGCTCCTCCTTGATTTGCGCAAAGACAAAAATCTACTCAGTAATTTTACATCAAAATATAGGCAATGTCAAGGCTGTTTTTGCCAGAAAGCAACACAACCTGTATCGATTTCCGTACCAATTTGTAAACATTTACACAAACCGACACGGCAACCGTATCAAAATACCTATCGACATTAGTCCAAATAGTCTTTCAAAATCTTAGAACGGCTGGGATGCCGAAGTTTACGCAGCGCCTTCGCTTCAATCTGACGGATACGTTCGCGTGTGATCTTAAACTCCTTACCAACCTCTTCCAGTGTCCGTGTCCTACCATCCACCAAGCCAAACCGGAGCTTCAAAACCTGCTCTTCCCGTGGGGTCAGAGTGTGCAGTACCTCACAAAGCTGTTCACGCAGCAATGTATAAGATGCCGTATCGGCCGGTTCGGGAGAATCGTCATCCTGAATAAAATCCCCCAGATGGCTATCCTCTTCCTCACCAATCGGCGTTTCAAGGGAAACAGGCTCCTGTGCGATTTTCATAATCTCACGTACTTTTTCCGGGCTGATATCCATTTCGGCAGCGATTTCGTCTGCTGTTGCCTCATGTCCGTTCTCCTGCAAAAGCTGCCGAGAAATACGGGAAACCTTATGGATGGTCTCAACCATATGCACCGGAATGCGTATCGTGCGCGCCTGGTCAGCAATCGCACGGGTGATCGCCTGCCGAATCCACCAGGTTGCATAGGTTGAAAATTTGTACCCTTTTTTGTAATCATATTTCTCAACAGCTTTCATCAAACCGAGATTGCCCTCTTGAATTAGATCCAGAAAAAACATTCCTTTGTTGACATATCTTTTTGCAATGGAAACAACCAAGCGAAGGTTTGCCTCCACAAGCTCTGTCTTAGCTATTTCATCTCCTGCGCAGATGCGCTCAGCAAGTTCAAGCTCTCTGGAAGCATCCAACAACGGCACTTTGCCGATCTCTTTTAAATACATACGAACCGGATCATCAATGGAAAGACCCTCCTGCGCCAGGAGTTTTTCCATATCTTCCGCACTCTCGTATTGCTCAACTTCGTTTTCTATCTCATTGAACTCAGGCGTATCCAAATACCCCGTCAGTTCAACTCCGGCGCTTTCCAGCGTCTCATATAATTTTTCAATCTGCTCCAGATCATAATCCTCGTCAGCCAACGCCTCCATAATCTCCGCGTTGCTCAGTGAACCTTTCGCCTTTCCCCGGGAAATCAATTCCTGCATGGGGTCAGATTTTTTACCGTTTTGTGCAGTACCCTGTCCCGCATTGTCAGATACCGGCTTGTCCGGTGCTTCTTGCTTCTGCGCAGAAGATGCATCGGCAGCCATTGCAGAAGACAGCAGATCATTGCCTACGGTCTTCTCTTTTACGCAGAGATCCTGCTGCATATCCAAAGCGGACTGCTGCTCCGTCTTCTCGCCATTCGTATTTAAATCTGTGCTTTTTTTTGTAGCCATGGTTGCGTCCTTTCCGTATCTAATGTGATTTTATTCAAATGTTTTTCTATTTATACGGCATGAGCCGATTAAATAAGCATTTTTGGATGCTATTCCTGCTTTTTTCGTTTTTTTTGCAAAAGTGCCTTTAAATCCGTGAGTTGGATTTCCTGCTCGGTCTCCAGTCGCAATCGATCCGCCTCCTCACGCAAAACCCGGACATTGTCCTGCAAAACCGCAATTGTGTTGTTCTGCAGTTTCGCCCGCTTAACAGAAAGTTGCGTAATCCGTGAGATTTGATCTTGCGAAAACTGATCGTGTAAAAAACCGATATCACAGGAACCACAATTCCGCCAAAGCGTAATAAGCGCTGTGTAAACCTCCCGGTGAAAATCTGTCAAAAAGTCTTCTGGCGCCAGCGCAACCGCATTTTCAAAAGCGGCAGAGACCTTTGGAATCATCTCCGGATACAAAAGCAATATCCCCAAAATAGCCTCTTCCGCTGCGCATGCCCGTTGATGCTTGGAACGCTGCGGATTCACACGATCTGCGTACCCTGCCAACTGTTTTCGTTGCTGCATTGATTCCTTTTTTGCATTTTGCCGCACACGTTTACGCAACTCTGTTTTTACATCGGCACGCAGCGCATCCACTGAGAGATCCAATTGTTTGGCAAAACGCACCGTAAAGACATCACGTTCCACCTCGGTTGGAAGGGATGCAAGCAGCTGCACCAACTCTGCAGCCGCCTTCGTGCGTTGATCCAATTGTGTAAGATCATATTTTCTCAAAACGGCCGCACAGCGGTACTCTACCTGATTTTCGCTGCTCGATAGCAGTGCGGAAAATTTTTCCGCACCGTTTTTTACTATGTACTCATCCGGGTCCTTGGCGCCTGTCATTTTCAAAACTCGTATCTCCAGACCGACTGTTTGCAAAAGACCGATTGCCTTTTCTGCAGCAGCACGGCCGGGCCCGTCCATATCATACGCAATTACAACGCACTTTGTATACCTTGCCATCAAACGAGCATGTTCCGGCGTTATAGCTGTTCCAAGCGTCGCTACCGCATTTTCAAAACCGCTGCGATGCAAGGCAATCACGTCCATATACCCTTCGCATAAAATCATTTGCGCCGCACAATGCTGCCGTGCAAAATTGAGGGCAAACAGGTTGCGGCTTTTCTTAAAAACAGGCGTATCCGAAGTGTTCAGATATTTGGGTTTTGCATCATCCAATACACGCCCGCCGAAGGCAATCACCCGGTCGGACGTGTCAATAATGGGAAAAATGACTCTATTTCGAAAATAATCATAAGAGCGACCGGTTTTTTTGCTGATGCCGGCCAAAAAACCTTCCTGCAACTCCGCATCCGTATAACCTTTTTGATGCAAGTAATCCGTTAGGGAATCAAAACTGTCCGGCGCAAATCCAAGCCCGAAGTGCCGAATGACGCTCCCGGAAAGCCCCCGCTGTTTCAGATAAGCAAGCCCGCGCTCCCCCACCGGCGAAAACAAAGCTTTGTGAAAAAACAATGCCGCTTCACGGTTCATAGACAAAATTCGTTCTCTGCGGCGTACACTATCACGTTCCGCATCACTCTGCACAGGCATGGAAAGACCCGCTCGTTTTGCTAAATACTCTACCGCTGCAACATAATCAAGGTTTTCTGCCTGCATCAGAAAAGATATGACATCACCTCCGCAGCCACAGCCGAAACAATAGAAAGAGCGGCTGCCCGGAAACACAGTAAACGAGGGTGTGTGCTCGCTGTGGAACGGACATAAGCCAATATAGTTTGCTCCTGCACGCTTAAGCGTTACATAAGATGAAATCAAATCCTCAATACTATTTCTATATTTGATCTCCTCAATAAAGTCGGAAGGAATACGCACTCTGACTGCCTCCTTGTCTTACGCATCATACAACACGGTATCACACACAATAAGCCTATGTTGCACTGTATTAACGAAACTGTTCCGGAATATGCAACGAGGTATAAAGACGAATAGCATATCGATCTGTCATCCCGGCCAGATAATCGCATACGCGCCGCGGAATTGATTCGTCGGCCGCTGCGCGTTCAGAAGGCAACCGCTCCGGATGCTTGATAAAAAAAGCATACAAATCTTCCAAAAGCAACATGGCCTTTTTCTCTTCTTTCTTGGCAAGCGGATTATAGTACACGCGCGCAAACATGAACTGTCGCAGTTCCTCCGTTGCCTGTCCGATCGACGGTTCCATACAAATATCCTCGCCGTTTATACTTGCCTGAATGACAGAGCGAACCATACAATCAATCCGCTCTCCGTGCGTTTGTCCTAAGACGTTCCGCAAAGCAGACGGAATGTCCTCAGAACAGATAACCCGCGCACGGATTGCATCATCGATATCATGATTGATGTATGCAATCCGGTCTGCATATTTTACAATGCGGCCCTCCAAAGTTGCCGCACGGTCTTCACCGGTATGATTCAGAATACCGTCTCGCACTTCCCAAGTAAGGTTCAGCCCGGCTCCGTCATTCTCCAATTTCTCTACAACACGCAGCGATTGGCGGTAATGCGTAAAAGAAGGATCAAAACACTTTTGCAGCACACTTTCCCCCGCATGTCCGAACGGCGTATGGCCCAAATCGTGCCCCAGTGCCACCGCTTCACACAGATCTTCATTTAGTCTAAGCGCACGGCAAATTGTTCGCCCAATTTGCATGACTTCCAGCGTATGCGTCAATCTTGTACGGTAATGATCTTGTTCAGGCGAAAGAAAAACCTGCGTTTTATGCATCAACCTACGAAAAGATTTGCAGTGAATGATCCGATCTCGATCTCTTTGAAAGGCCGTGCGTATATCGTCTGGCGGCAAAGGAAACTCCCTACCGCGTGAGTGCTCACTCAAAGTTGCTCGCGGTGATAAATACGCCGCCTCTTTACGTTCCAGTTCTTCTCTGATACAGCTCATAGTTGCCTCCACATATGATCCTGTCTCTAAATACGCAAAAAACTGAAAAACTCCTCTTTTTCAGCAGAAATTTTTCAGTTTTCGGTGCACGGTTATTCCGCTTTGGCCCAGACTGTCTCAAAACGCTCCTCGCCCAAAGAAAGGTTGGCGGCACCGCAAGTTATATCTGCCAGGGCAGCAGCAAAAGCCGCCTGCATCTCTACCGGCACCGCGCCGTATATCTTCACCCGATCGGTATACGAAGCCTGAACGGTTTGCACAGAAAAGCGGACAAACAGTGACAACACTTTTTGGTAATCGGAATATCCTAAGTTAACCGTAAAAGTGCGATGCAGACGCCGCAGTACTATGCCTGCGGCTTCAACTGCAATTTGCGCTCCCTTGGTATAAGCCCGAGTTAACCCACCGGTGCCAAGTAGAATTCCACCGAAATACCGCACAACTGCAACACATGCGTCCGTAATTTCTCCGCGCCGTAGGATATTTAAAGTCGGCAATCCGGCAGTTCCGGACGGTTCTCGATCATCAGAAAAACGACTGATGTGATTCTCGCGCAGAATATATGCATACACACAATGTTTCGCATCAGCGTGTTTAGACCGAATTTTCTCCAAAAAAGCAAGCGCCTGCGCTTCCGTTTGGCAGGGGGAAGCATATCCGATGAATTCCGAACGCTGCTCTGTAAAACGATCCATGCCGGTTGCAGCAAGAGTTCGATACGCAGTTTGCTCAGGCATGGCCAGAAAAGCGGTCTGTTATATACGGTGCAAATCTGCCTAAAGCCGCCTGCTCCATTTCTGCAACCACAACGATGCCCTGCGCATCATACTGTGTTGCTTTCACTGTTGCCTGCGTGTGCAGCCGATGCACCAAGGCCGCCTGTTCCATCGGAAAGCGCAAAACAACGGTTTCCCTGCCTCGGCGCAGCCGGGAAAGGATCTTTGCTTCCAACGTCTGCAAACCTTCCTTGTGCAGAGCACTAATCGCAACGGTATCTTCATCCGGTGATAAAGCCGAAAAAGCAGATTTCTGAACACAATCTATTTTATTCAATACATACAAAACCGGCTTCTCAGCAGCACCGAGTTCTTGCAGCAGCTCTCTTGTTACCCGGAGATGCTCGTTACACTGCGGATCAGAGGCATCAAGAATAATCAACAGCATATCTGCATAGCATACCTCTTCCAACGTCGAGCGAAATGCACGAATGAGATGGTGCGGCAAATTTCGAATAAAGCCAACCGTATCCGTCAAAAGAATCTGCGTGCCATCCGAAAGCATACATTTTCTCGTAGTGGGATCCAATGTCGCAAACAATTTATCTTGTGCCAAAATGCCCGCATCTGTCAAAGCATTGAGTAGCGTGCTTTTCCCCGCGTTGGTATACCCTGCAATTGCAATCTGCGGAATTCCGGATCGCGTTCTTGCACGTCGTTGCGTTTGCCGTGTGCGGTCCAACTCGTCAAGCTGCGCGCGCAAAGCGTCAATGCGACGATGCAAATGTCTGCGGTCGGTTTCCAACTTGCTCTCACCCGGCCCGCGCGTGCCAATACCGCCGCCCAGCCTTGACAAGTCTGTTCCCTGCCCGCCCAGCCGCGGAATGGTATATTGTAGCTGTGCAAGTTCTACTTGCAATTTCCCGGCAGCACTGGTTGCATGTGCAGCAAAAATATCAAGAATCAGCATGCTGCGGTCAATTACACGCGGACCATCCAGTTCCTGTTCCATATTCCGAATCTGTGATGGAGTCAGTTCTCCGTCTACCACTGCAAGCGTACAATCCTGTGTCTGACACAGCTCTTTGAGCTGCACTATCTTTCCGCTTCCAAAATAGGTGCGCGCATCCGGAGCTTCTTTCAGCTGTGTCAGCGTGGCTACGGCAATTCCACCTGCAGTTTCCACCAAACGCGCAAGTTCTGCCATAGAGATCTCAGCCTCTGCATCGTTTGCTTTGGAAAGTAAACTGCAAAGGATCGCGCGTTCCGGTTCGTTTGGCATAGTAAAAGCAGACGGATTTTTCTCTGTGACCGGTGTACTGCCGTTATGCATCGATTGGTCAGCCACTGGTGTGTCCTGTTTTTTTTCGAAAAACGCATTCAGTTTGTGTTGCATGCATTTCCTCCGTGATAGCAAGAAAATAAAGGGGCGAGCACCTGCAAGTACCCCCTCACAGATCCTCACCCGTTATCCAATCTGTCAAAAACCGATTACTTTCCGGCCTTGCTCAAACGCTGCTTGAATTTATCAACACGACCGCCCGCATCGACAAACTTCTGTTTGCCGGTAAAGAACGGATGACACTTTGAGCAAATTTCGACATGGATATCGCCCTTCGAAGACTTCGTTTTCACAACCTCGCCACAAGCGCAGGTGATGGTGCACTCTTCGTACTTCGGATGAATTCCCTCTTTCACGTTTCACACCCCTTTACAAACTGATTCACAGTACTGTTTATGATATCATAACAAATCAAAAAAATCAAGAGTTTTATAAAATATTTTTCTCTTTGGAAGAAATATGCCATAAACAGCAATCATGTAAAACGGAGCCGAGCCATCAGCTCCGTCTGATTTGTCATTGCTCGCCTGCAACAACCTCATTGCGCTCCCTGAACAAAAGGGAGATGCACCACAGACCCGCAAGCGCCACAACGGTGTATATAATACGGGAGATAACCGCAGCCTGACCGCCGCAGATCCACGCCACAACATCAAACTGAAAAATACCAATAGAACCCCAGTTTAATGCACCGATAATGGTTAAAATTAAAGCGATCCGATCCAGCATTTTTTGTCCGCCTTTCCATTTTTTAATCAAAGACAGCGAAGCATTCACACTTCGTCCGTCTCAGATTCAGTATCCGCAAAGCGGTGACATTTATGCATTTGGCTCGCTCGGCTGCGAATCGGCCGTCACATTTTCAAAATGAATATCTGCAGAACCGGCTTGCAGATTTACAGAAATAACTTTCCGCACCTCTGGAGTTTCTCCGTTTTCTGTTGTTATATCTTGAACATTTTGAGGCGTATCCGTTACCGGAGACTGCGTTTGCTGCTCTGCTTGTTCCCGTTGCCGCAGCATCTCTTTATAGTAATCCGGCAAATCAGAGTACGGGCTCGCCTTTTCTTCCCCTTGCACAATAAACATGCCGTTTCCGGTAGAAAGATCTAACCAATACTCTTCTCTTTGCCCGGTAAGGCCGAGGTTTAAAGCAGCTTTACTCCCTTTGATCGTCAAATCTCCCGTTGTAAATGCTCCTGCAGCTACCGTTGCCCCGTCACACTGAAACGTGCTGCTGTTACAGGACACAGTCTTCATCTCGGCTTTTGCGCCGTCGCGCAACGTGAGTGCAATTTGCGAACTGGTTTTTACATTTTCTAAAGAAACTCTATCCGCAACGGCAAGCAGACGCAAATCACAGGAACATACAAAATCTCGCAGGGAGATTGAACCGTCCTCTGTTTCGCATGAAATGACTTTTACGCGTGACTGTGTCGGCAGATATACCCTAACAACCTGTTCATCCGAAGACACCTTCGAATATGCAAGATAGTCACGTAAACCATGAAACGAAAAATTCCCCTCTTTGACATTGTCAAAAAATGCAAAAAATTGTGAGCGATTGGTGATTTGCAGCATACGGTTGGTCTGCGTAATGTCAAAAGTTCCGGTTTTAAAGTTGACAAGATCGATGCGCGAGGTATCGTCCGTACTCTGACATATTTCAACATCTGCGTGATTAAAGGAAAGAATCAAACGGTCAATGGTTGTATCTGTGAAAGAGTAGGTTTGCACATTTTCTGTTTCGCCCGGCTGCGTCACGGTAGTATATAAACTGATTCCCTGCTTCTTCGCCTGCGAAGATGCAACGCACGTCAAAATAAACCCTGTCAATACCAAAAGCAATGCAACACCCAAAAAAATGACCGAAGCAGGTTTCACTTGCGATACACCTCCCCTCTTACATACCCGTAAAACTCGGGAACGGTTCGGCAAAAGCAACGGATGAACGCCATCCATTTATGCAGAAGATACGGCATCAAACGCAAAGATGCATTGTACAGCAAAATGCCCCCTATCATCGTAAAACCTGCAACCATTATCCCCAGGCCAATTTCATCCAAACCTTTCGGCAAAACCAAAAACAGCTGCAACAGTCCATAAATCAACCCCACCAGGGAAATAGCACAGCCGCCGCCAATCCAAACCAACATCGCTACAAACAAAGCAGGAATTAAAAAAGCAATACCGCCCAAAACAGCCAAAAGCCCTACGGCACAAAGCAACAGCGCCAGTCCCCACAATGGACTGGTTGCCCAAAACAAATTTTTAAAGCGCTTTTGCTGTTCTGCTGTTGGCGTTCCGCGCCAGGTCTTATAATAAAACGGCGAATGCACGCGCTTTTTTTTCGGGGGAGCTTCTTCTGCTGTGGGAAACTGCGGCATAGATGCCGTTCTCTCCTGCACACCGCGTTCAATTTCTGCAGCTTCTTCTTCCGTCACTGCTGATACATATTGCTCAGCCGAGAATGAAGAGTGTTGGAAAAGCTGTTGGCGATCCACCGTAATCGTCTGCGCTTCTGCAGCTAACGGATTCTGTGATTTCGAAGCATCCGGCTGCATCGCTACGGCTTCTTCTTTTTCCACGCCGGAAAGATCCAAATCCTGCCGTGTTTGCATGGCATCCAGCGGCGGCGTATGCTGCGGTGCGTTAAACGCTGCCTTTACCGCAGATTCTGCCAAAGCTTGCGGACCACCGCAGGCCTGCACTTCTGCGGAAAGCTCACGGTCGGTCATAGCATCAAATTTTTCACGATAATACTGCGTGTGCAGTTGTATTTGCTCCGGTGAAAGACCAGCTTCCGAAAAACGGGTCTCCAAATAGCGATACAGCAAAGCTCTGTTCACAGTTTATCCTCCTTGTTTTTTCTTTTGCAAAAAAGCAAAGGATTCGTTGCAAACGCGGTGGATATATGATATACTGATTGCACCGTGTCCGCACTGAAATGCAAATTGGCTTCTTTTTACGAAGAACACACATGCCGAAATTGCGCAAAAGGACAGATTTTTTGTTTATTATACCACCGAAAGGACAAAAGTGCAATATGAGAATGCGAAAAAAAAAGCATGGCGCGGAGCGGATTGCCGCACTGTCTTATTTGCTCGCAACACCGCAAACGCTATATGCGCAACGCGACAATTTACAAGCTTTGTTTGGAAATGACCATCCTGTTTCTCTGGAAATTGGCTGTGGGAAAGGCAGTTTTATTGTGGAACTCGCCCGCCGCTTTCCGCAAAGAAATTTTATCGCAATGGAACGCGTCAGCGACGTCATTTTGACCGCCATGGAGTGTTGTGCCCGGGCCGGTCTTTCTAACATTCGCTTCTTAATCGCAGATGCGCAATTTCTGCCAGATTATTTTGCCCCCGGATCCATACAAACGATTTATCTCAACTTCTCAGACCCTTGGCCCAAAAAAGGGTATGCTAAAAGGCGGCTCACGCATGCCAACTTTTTGAAATTGTATCGAGATATTTTACCACAAGGCGGCACGATCCAGTTTAAAACCGATAACCAAGAGCTTTTTATGTTTTCCTTAGAGCAGTTTACCGCATGTGGTTTTGCGCTATCGGAGATCACAGATGATTTGCATGCGAGCCAGTGGCAAACAGACAATATTGAAACAGAATATGAAAAAAACTTCTCATCCAAAGGTTTTCCGATTCATCGCTGCGTTGCGACGATATTGCCACTTTGATGTGCATAATACGCACTATAGAAAAAAGAATGGATCCCGGCAGGAGATTACTTGCCGGGATCCATTCTTTTTTACGGGGTTTTGTTATTTTCCGCTATCTCCATAGTTGGATAGGACGCGCGCAGAAGGATCGTTTACATCGCATCCGCTCCAAGAACGATTTGGCATCCAAAAGTCAACAATCATCTCAGACTGGCCGGGATAAAATTTTTCAAATAATTCCCGATACAAAAGCGATTCTTTGGTAAACGGCGTTGCGTGCGTATAACGCTTGCTTCTCTGTGCAAATGCGGTATCTGTGTAATATTCCTCCGCATAAGCCTTCAGATCGTCAACCATGGAATGACCAACTGCATCGGAAAAAGCAGCTTTTTCACGCATCAAAATCGAATGAGGCAGATAATCCCCCTCAAAAGCATGCCGCAATAGGTATTTTCCAATGCCATAGGTGTTGCACTTGCGCTGCGGATCAATCGCCATAACATATCGTACAAAATCCAAATCACCGAAGGGAACCCTGGCCTCAAGTGAATTTACGGAAATACAGCGGTCAGCACGCAACACATCATACATATGCAATTCCCGGACGCGCTTTTCGGATTCCCGTTGAAACGCCTCCGCAGAAGGAGCAAAATCTGTATACTTGTAGCCAAACAGCTCATCCGATATTTCACCGGTCAACAAAACGCGTATGTCCGTATTTTCATGGATCCATTTGCAAAGCAAATACATGCCCATGCTTGCACGAATCGTCGTAATATCATATGTCCCCAGAAGATGCACCACATCCTCTAACGCATCCAATACCTGCTGCTTTGTCATAATAACTTCGATATGCTCACTACCGATGTGTGCAGCAACCTGACGTGCATACTTCAAATCAATTGCATCTGTATCCATTCCGATGGCAAATGTTCGAATCGGCTTGTCACTCTGTCTTGCCGCAATGGAACAAACCAATGAGGAATCCAGCCCGCCGGACAGCAAAAATCCAACTTTTGCATCTGCAACAAGACGCTTTTGCACACCGGCAATCAGTTTTTCGCGAATATTTCGACACACCGTCTCAAGGTCGTCTGCACATGTCTGTGTAACCTGTGTAATATCCGTATAGGGTGTAAAAACACCGTCTTTATAGTAATGGCCGGGAGGAAACGGTAAAATACGATCACACAATCCCGTCAAGTTCTTTGCCTCACTTGCAAAAACAATCACGCCCGCATCATCAAAGCCGTAATATAAAGGGCGAATCCCGATCGGGTCGCGTGCAGCAATATAGCTGTCCGTCTGTACATCGTAAAGAATCATCGCAAATTCTGCGTCCAAGCGCCGAAACATGTCAACGCCGTATTCTTTGTACAAAGGCAGAAGCACCTCGCAGTCGGAACCGCTGACAAATTCATATTTGTCTGATAGCGCTTCCTTCCATTTCTCATAGCCGTAGATCTCTCCATTGCACACGACAAAACTTCCATCTCGCTCAAACGGCTGCATACCAGTTGGCGTCAAACCCATAATTGCCAACCGATGAAACCCGAGCAAACCACGACCCGTATCTGCTATACGCGTATCATCCGGACCACGCGTAATTGTGCGGTCAAAGCATGTACGGAGAACGTCCGGTTTTTGACAAACATCACAATATCCGATAATAGAACACATAAAATGCCCTCCCAAAATATCAATCTTACAGCATCGGGTAGGGCAAGTGCTGTACTCGCGGTGCCACCTATCCTTTTCTCTTTGCGCTCAATATGAGCCTGTCATAATAACGGATGACTCCCGGCGTACCTACTAAGGATTTTTCCCGTTCAGTTTGCAGCTTGCTCGGTGTTTTTCTCGCGTGCCGTGTGATACGGTTCTCAGCTTGCCCGCACTCTCTGTGCACACGCCAACGCGATACTTTTCCGAACTCAAACGCTTTTGTTTTTTACTTATTCTTCATCTTGTAATGCGTCGTAGCCTTCCTCGCCCGTCCGCACCTTGACAACATTTTCCACGTCGTAGACAAAGATTTTTCCATCTCCGATATGCCCGGTGTACAATACTTTTTTCGCTGTTTCAATGACACGACGTACGGGAACTTTACTCACCACAATATCCAACTGAATTTTCGGCAAAAGTGTGGATTCCACCGCGATACCACGGTAATATTCCGGCTTGCCGCGCTGTTGCCCACATCCGAGCACATGAGAAAGGGTCATACCTGTAATACCGATTTCCGTCAAAGCTGCCTTCAGTGCCTCAAATCGAGACTCTTTGCAGAGGATTTCAATCTTCGTAAACTTTGGCTGTACACCGTCCGTTCCCTCAAAAGATGGAACTCGCTTGACCGGAATGGCTTCCGCAGCAGGAACATCCCCCGTTACCTGTACAGGCGCAGTTTCCGTTTCCGCTGCAGCCGTATCCGGCAGCATTGCGAATCCACTGTAAGCAGACAGCAACCCATGCTCGGTTACATCCAATCCTTCAATCTCCTCCGCTGCTTCAACCCGCAGGCCGATCGTATGTTTGAGCAGCAAGAATACGACTGTAATGATAATCCCAACAAAAGCAGCTACACTGACAACTCCCAATGTCTGCACGCCGAGAAAATGCCATCCGCCACCATAAAATAAACCCTTTTCGGTAGAAACACCCGTTGCAAAAAGACCGGTCAATATCGTTCCCAAAGCACCGCACACACAATGTACGGAAACAGCACCGACAGGGTCATCAATCTTTGCAATCTTATCGAAGAATTCTACAGAGAAAACAATTACCACACCAAAGATCAATCCCATGATTGCAGCGCCCAGCGGGCTGACTGCATCACAACCTGCAGTAATACCGACAAGCCCCGCAAGTGCGGCGTTGTAGGTCATAGATACGTCCGGCTTACGGTAACGAATCCATGTCAGAATCAGTGTGGTGCAGCAGGCAACCGCTGCCGCCAAGTTCGTATTGAAGAAAATGAGCCCGGCACTGAGAAGCTTCTCATCAGAATCCATCCCAACCGTAGAAGCGCCGTTAAATCCAAACCAACAGAACCAAAGGATAAATACACCAAGCGCTGCCAGCGTCAAATTATGTCCCAAAATGGCCCGCGGTTTCCCGTCTTTGCCGTATTTTCCGATACGCGCCCCAAGAATCTTCGCACCAATCAATGCACAGACACCGCCAACCATATGGACCGCTGTAGAACCGGCAAAATCATGGAATCCAAGCTCTGCGAGCCATCCGCCGCCCCAGATCCAGTGGCCTGAAATCGGATAAATCAACAAGGAGATTGCGGCGGAATATATGCAGTATGCACTGAACTTTGTGCGTTCCGCCATCGCTCCGGAAACAATAGTTGCAGCCGTGGCACAAAACACGGTCTGGAAGATGGCAAACGCCCACAACGGAACACCCTGCGGCAAAATAGCTGTATAATCCTTCGCAATCAGCGGATCGAACCAACCTATTAGAGCAGTTCCGCTGCCAAACATTAAACCAAATCCTACAAGCCAAAAACATGGGGTACCAATACAAAAATCCATCAAGTTCTTCATCAGGATATTGCCGGTATTTTTCGCTCTGGTAAAGCCTGCCTCACACATGGAAAAGCCTGCCTGCATAAAAAATACCAACGCTGCGCCAAGCAAAACCCAAATCGTATTAACTGCACTGTACATGTCAAAGCTCCTTTCATTTCTCCGATTACCGCGGATGAGGCACCACCGCAAAACGTTTGTTATTTAACGCCGAAAAGCAAATCGCCATAGGTCGGGAAAGGCCAGTACTCCTTTGCTGTCAGCGTTTCCGCTTCATCGCACACTACACGCAATTCTGCCATCTTTTGCAAAATGACATCACGGATCATGCACGCCGCCTCCGTTACATCGGTGATGGTTGCATAGGTGATTTGGGCCTGTTCCAAAGCTGTTGTTGCAGCATCGATTTCATCGGTGAGTGCAGAGAGTCTTGCGATTGTATTCTTCTCATATTTGCTTGCAACGCCGGGCAAAACGCTCTCCTTCGCCGCGAGGTTTTTGGCAAGGGTGCCGGCATATCCTTCCACAGCAGGCAAAATTTCTTTGCGTACCATATCAACCATTGTGCACACCTCAATATTTACGCTCTTACAGTAGTTTTCCAACGTAATCTCATACCGTGATTGAATCTCTGCCGGCGTAAATACTTTCAGCGAAGTAAGCATGTCTGTATTTTTCTTTTCCAGGATAGCCGGTAAAGCATCCGGTGTGGTACGCAAATTCAAAAGACCGCGCTGCTCGGTTGCTTCTTTAATCCAGCTTTCATCGTATCCGTTGCCGTTGAAAATGATACGCTTGTGGTCTTTGATAGTCTTTTTAATCATTTCATGCAGACTCGTCTCAAAATCTTCCGCGCCCTCCAAACGGTCTGCATAAACACGCAGCGACTCTGCAACCGCTGCATTGAGCATAAGGTTTGCGCAAGCAATGCTGTTGGAAGACCCAAGCATCCGGAATTCAAATTTATTACCGGTAAAAGCAAAGGGGGAAGTACGATTCCTGTCTGTGGTGTCACGGAAGAAGCGTGGCAAAACATGTACGCCGAGCTTCATAACCGTCTTCTCCGCAGCGTTGTACGGTGTATCGTTTTCAATTGCATCCAGCACGGCAGTCAGCTCATCTCCGAGGAACATGGAAACAACAGCCGGCGGTGCTTCATTAGCACCCAAGCGGTGATCGTTGCCAGCCGTTGCAACAGACAGACGCAACAGATCCTGATAATCATCCACAGCCTTTATGACAGCACACAAAAACAGCAAAAACTGTGCATTCTCATACGGTGTTTCTCCAGGTGTCAAAAGATTTACACCGGTATCAGTTGCCATAGACCAGTTGTTGTGTTTTCCGCTGCCGTTTACGCCTGCAAATGGTTTTTCATGCAGCAGGCAAACTAAGCCATGCCGCGCGGCAACTTTTTGCATGATCTCCATGGTTAACTGGTTATGATCCGTAGCTATATTGGTCGTGGAATAAATGGGGGCAAGCTCATGCTGTGCAGGAGCCACTTCGTTGTGCTCCGTCTTTGCGAGGATACCAAGTTTCCAAAGTTCCTCGTTGAGATCTTCCATATATGCAGCAACCCGCGGTTTTATAACACCGAAATAATGGTCATCAAGCTCCTGCCCTTTTGGCGGTTTCGCGCCAAACAGCGTACGACCTGTAAAAATCAGGTCCTTGCGCTTTTCATACATCTCGCGATCTACCAAAAAGTATTCTTGTTCCGGGCCAACAGAGGTACGCACATACTTAACATCTGTATTGCCAAACAGGCGAAGAATCCGAAGTGCCTGCTTGTTGAGGGCCTCCATGGAGCGCAGCAGCGGCGTTTTTTTGTCAAGTGCCTCCCCGCCGTAGGAACAAAATGCCGTTGGGATACACAATGTTTTCCCTTTTACAAATGCATAAGAGGTAGGGTCCCATGCAGTATAACCACGTGCTTCAAATGTCGCACGTAACCCGCCGGAAGGAAAAGACGATGCATCCGGCTCTCCCTTAATGAGCTCTTTACCGGAAAACTCCATGATCACACGTCCGTCGGAAGCGGGTGTAATAAATGCATCATGTTTTTCCGCTGTGATACCGGTCAGTGGCTGAAACCAATGTGTGAAATGTGTAGCGCCTCTTTCAATCGCCCATTCCTTCATCGCCTCCGCAACTGCATTTGCTACATCCAAATTCAACCGCGCACCTTCGTCAATCGTCTTGCGCAAAGACGCATACACCTTTGCCGAAAGCTTTGCCTTCATCACTCTGTCATCAAAGCACATGCAGCCAAAATAATCGGATACCATTTTCATCTGCTCTTCTCCTTTTCTGTTATTTTATAAAAAAGAGACAATGGCGCCTGCAAACGCAAACCCCATTGCCTCGTTTTTGTCAATATATTCTTTGCAACAAAAATAAATAGCGTCGCGGAGTAACACCCTCCAAGACGCCATTGCCTTTATGGCAGTTATTATACTCGCCTGTATGTTCTTTGTCAAGCCCTTTTTTAAAAAAATTTATTCTTTTGATGGATTACAATCAAAAGGTATATTGGGAAAACAATAGTATTTTCCAGAATGCAATTCTTCCCTCGCAATGGCATTGGGGTTTCGGCCTTTTTCATCCGCTGCTCGATTATCGCATACTCTTCACAACTTGGGTGTTTACCTTTTCTGCAATTTGCGGTATACGCGGGGGAGTCCGTAGCAATTGCCTCTTTCTGTGTGAATCTTTTCTGTCAGATTGATTTTTACACAGAACCCCTTGCTATGGACCTTCTTATTCTGCTAAATGCTCATCTTCATTTTTCAATGCGCCAAAATATATCATTTGCACCATTTCAACACTGCTACAAACCCCGCAATCACTAGGATACGCTGCAACGGAAAACAATCCCTCCGCTTCCGGCTGCTGCATGTGGAAAATTCCCTCTTGAAAATAATAAAAATATGCAGTATAATGGATACGTGTGACGGGTAATCGCCTGTTATCGGGTCCCCGGCGCCCTCTTTTTGCATATGGTTTTAATTTGATATAATGCAAAATGATCACGGCTGAACAAAAAGGAGCATGGTATGAAGCAATTCGATACAATCATTGTCGGAGCCGGACCCGGCGGTATCTTCTCTGCCTATGAGTTGAAAAAACAAGACCCTTCGCGCACTGTCGCCGTATTTGAAGCAGGACATCCTTTGGAAAAGAGACACTGTCCGATTGACGGCGAAAAAATCAAAACCTGCGTGAATTGCAAAAGCTGTTCCATTATGAGTGGATTCGGCGGCGCCGGAGCTTTTTCTGACGGAAAATATAATATTACTAACAGTTTTGGCGGTACATTATACGAACATATCGGCAAAAAAAAGGCGCTGGAACTGATGTATTATGTTGACCAAATCAACATGCAACATGGAGGCGAAGGAACCAAGCTATATTCAACAGCCGGATCTAAATTTAAAAAGGTTTGTATCCAAAATAAGCTGAATTTGCTGGACGCCTCCGTACGCCATTTGGGAACAGATATCAATTACATTGTTCTGCAAAATTTATACCACAATCTAAAACCACAAGTTGATTTCTTTTTTGACACGCCGATTGAACATATCAGCGTACAATCTGACGGTGGTTTTTATATACAAACAGCAAGTGACAGCTTTACCTGTCGGCACTGCATCATCTCTGTCGGAAGAAGCGGCAGCAAATGGATGGAGACGGTTTGCCATGAACTTCAGATTCCCACACATTCCAATCGTGTAGACCTCGGTGTACGTGTTGAGTTGCCTGCGGTTGTGTTCTCGCACTTAACCGATGAACTATATGAGAGCAAAATTGTTTACCGTACCGAAAAATTTGAGGACAATGTACGCACTTTTTGCATGAATCCGCATGGAATTGTTGTCAATGAAAACACCAATGGTATTGTAACCGTAAACGGACATAGCTATGAAGATCCGAACATGCAGACAGAAAACACCAATTTTGCTTTGTTGGTCTCCAAACATTTTTCTGAGCCTTTTGAAGACAGCAACGGATATGGAGAAAGTATTGCACGCCTTTCTAATATGCTCGGTGGCGGAGTAATCGTGCAGCGCTTCGGCGATTTGATTCGCGGACGCAGAAGCAACAACAAAAGAATCGAAGAAAATCTCGTAACACCGACTCTTTCTGCTACTCCGGGAGACCTCAGTCTGGTTTTGCCAAAGCGTATTTTAGATGGTATCATTGAGATGATTTATGCGCTGGATCATATCGCACCGGGAACCGCCAATGATGATACTTTGCTCTATGGGGTCGAGGTCAAATTCTACAATATGGAAGTCGAACTGGACGAGCACCTGCAAACCAAATATCCCGGGCTGTATATCATCGGAGACGGTAGCGGCATCACACATTCTCTTTCCCATGCTTCGGCCAGCGGCGTCTTTGTTGCAAGAGATATCACACAGAGAAATAGGTCCGTGTAAGTACTTATGCAGGCAGCCAAGCAGCGTCTTTTCTCGCCATACCCCTTTATAAATCGACACACAGTCCCGTTTGCATACGACGGATGCAAACGGGACTGTTTTATATTCTGTTAAACTCTTATATGATTTTCGCATTCAGATATGCAAGGGAAAGTGCCATATTTTCATACTGAATCGAACTATGGGGCTAAAGACAGCGCTACAGGTGCAAAACACCAAATCGCATGTACTCCGCTTGCAACCAGCCGCTCTCCGACACTTTGTGTGCATGCCGCAAGTACGGTAATAACGTCGATTCCCACATTGTTTTTCCTGCAAAATGCAGCAAGCGCATCTATTCCATAAATCGGCAGGCCCATATTGCTTTGCTGCGGTTTAGTCACTGAAATATCAAAGGCAGCTAAAATACGCAAACCATAGTCTGCAAAACCGCTGTAATTCAGCAATGCCCCCCAGCTTTCCCGCATCGTCAATCACAACATGACTGCTCCGTGCCGGGGCAAAAAACGCTTCCAATGTCTGCAATAAGGCATCGACACGGTATCCGGTTTTTGGCCTCTCAACACCGCCGAGTGCCCCAAAATCCTTTCGAAACCAAGTTTCCTCGTAAGCGTTGTAACAGAAATATTCACCATATTCGAAGGTCATACGAAAATTTCGCAAATAACGGACAAAAGAGGAACTCAACCGATTGTTGCACGCGGCACCTCCGTTCCTTGCATAGCAGCACCTGGTACAAACCGTCATGTGTTGCCCTGCTGTGCAGCTGCATCAGCATCAGCAATTGCATCCAACCTTTTGTTCCTGAAATACAGGCCCACATCGATGGAAATTTCAATAAAATTCAACACATAAAAGAAAAAGCTGAGAAAGAACAAAAAGCCACTGCTTCCACCGGAAAGCTGTATAAACTTGCGAATAATCCCACAAGCATATCCAATCAACAAAAATACTTCAAAAAATAAACTCTTTCCTTTTGCCGTACGAGATACGAGCGATTTGTGTATGGAAATAGGCCAAGACAATCCAAAGCAAAAGATTGTTAAAGCCTCCAAAAAATCAACCATGCCATCCATTCTCCTGTGTCATTATATTTTTCTGCGATAATCCGGAAGCAGCTTCGGTGAAGAAAGCTCTGTTTGAATTCCGGCGGCAGCACGCTGTGCATCAAATGCAGCAATATGCTCCAGAGTAAGTGCTCCCACAGTCACCTTTTGCGCTTGGGCGGCAGCATTTTGGCCGGCGCTTCTTCCGAAAACAACGACATCCAGCAGGGAATTCCCCATGAGACGATTCCGGCCGTGTATGCCACCAACCGCTTCCCCCGCAACATACAAATTCGGCACGTTTGGTGTCATCCCGTCAGTACGAATATCCAATCCTCCGTTTTGATAATGCAATGTCGGGTACACAAGAATCGGCTCACGACGGATATCTATCCCGTATGCTGCAAACATACGCATCATAGCAGGGATTCTCCGTTCGATTGTACCGTCTCCGCCAATTTGCTCGATCATCGGTGTATCCAGCCAAACAGCTTGCCCGTTTCCGGTTGCTACACCCCCGTTGCGATCTGTACATTCACGAATAATCGATGCCGCGGCAACGTCTCTTGTCTCCAATGGATGCATAAACACACAGCCGCTTCTATTGACAAGCTTAGCCCCCAGAGAACGCACCTTTTCCGTCACAAGTGCACCGAAAATCTGCTGTGGATAAGCAGCGCCGGTCGGGTGATATTGCAGCGTATCGGGATAAAGCAGCTTTGCACCAACTCGATAGCCAAGTACCAATCCGTCGGCTGTAGCTCCATAGTGGTTAGAAGTTGGAAAACCTTGATAATGCATGCGGCCAGCGCCGCCCGTGGCAATGATGACAGTTTTAGCACGCGCTACCAGCAATTCTTTTGTTTCCATATTCATTAACACTGCGCCGGCAGCTCTTCCTGCATCATCCAAGATCAATTCCACTGCCGCTGTAAAATCGACAACAGGAATCTCCCGATTGAATACTTCATCCCGCAATGTCCGCATGATCTCTGCGCCCGAATAGTCTTTTGCGGCGTGCATACGTTTGCGAGAAGTCCCGCCGCCATGCGTCGTAATCATCGTGCCGTCCGGTGCTTTATCAAATTCAACCCCCAGTTCGTTGAGCCATTGAATTGCCTCCGGTGCCTCTGTAACCAGTTTTGCCAAAAGCTCCCGTTTGGCGGCATAATGCCCACCGCCAAAGGCATCAATGAAATGAATAGCAGGTGAGTCATTTGCTTTGTCCGCAGCTTGAATGCCGCCTTCCGCCATCATTGTGTTGGCATCGCCCATGCGGAGCTTGGTTACAACCATTGTTTTAGCGCCGGCGCGATCCGCCTCAATCGCCGCAGACGCACCGGCACCTCCTCCGCCAATGACCAGCACATCCACATCATAACGGATATCCGTCAAATCTACATCGGAAGCAGATATTCTGCTGTGAGCCTGCAAAATCTCGCACAGCTCACGCGGTACTGCTTCCCCCTGATTGGGGCCTATTTGCAGTGTAGCAAAGGCGCTCTTTTTATAGTCAGGGTGATACGCTGCTAGCAACGCATCTTTCTCTTGTGCCGTCATACGAGCCGGCTCGCATGCAATATTATCTTTTCTCGCAGCTTCAACTGCCCGTAACGATGCCTCATATTCGCTCGGATACATAAAGCGTCCTCCTCATTCTTCGATCTCTCTGTGATTATAAAGCTCTGCAAGCTCTGAAATCGGCTTTTGCATAAGTGACTCTATCAGCTCCGTAAAGCTACCGTTCTGTATTTGCTGCACACGTTCCTGTAAATGAGCAGATTGCGGCGCAAGATACTTTCCGTTGAGACGTCTGGCTAACATTGCTACCTGCGGATGAGATATGCCTGCCGGGCAACGAGAAGAACATACCCCGCACATAACGCAGTCAAAAGAAGCTTCTGCGCATTTTTCAAACTCTCCCCGCTGGGCATAGGCGATGTATTGCATCACATTCAACCCCTGTGTACAGCTTTTTGTACAGGCGTTACATCCAACGCAGGCATAAATCTCCGGATACAACTGCATCATGATTTGCTCTGTCGGCTGGATTTTTTCCATATCATAAAGTTGCTTGACCAAGGGAAAAAACGGAAGTGTCGCAACATACATGTTATCTTGCACCTTGGTTTGGCACGCGAGGCAGCTTTTCAGTTCGCGCTCTCCCTTGATTCGATAAATCGTTGCGCAGGCGCCGCAAAAACCATTTCTGCAACCGCATCCTCGTATGAGCTGATATCCGGCATACTCCATTGCCCGCATGATGGTCAAATCTTCCGGCACACTGTACTGCTTTCCGAACAAATAAACATTCACCATATTCGTCATTGTTCTCTCCTCCTCATGCACATCAATACTCATTCGGCAGTTCCTCCAGCTCATCACATCGGAAAACCGGACCGTCTTTACAAACATATTTAGCACCAATATTACATCTGCCGCATTTGCCAATACCGCACTTCATGCGCAGTTCCATGGTGGTATACACCTGTGTTTTATCGAACCCCAACTCCACAAGGGCGGCAAGTGTAAATTTGATCATTATGGGAGGCCCACAGAGAACTGCAATTTTGTCAGTAGAGAAACCGAGTTCTTTGACATAGCTGGGGACAAATCCAACGTGCCCGTTCCACTGCGGTTGTTCTCTGTCAATGGTCAGATGCACACGAACACCGGCATCCGTAGACCATTCTTCAATAATTTCCTGATAGTCCACCAAATCCTGCATAGAGCGGGAACCGTATACAATATCAATCGACCCATAGCGATCTCTGTAATGTCTGCAATAATTGATAACTGAGCGCAGCGGCGCTAAGCCAATCCCGCCGGCAATGAAAAGCAAATCGCGTCCGGCAAACTCCGTATCCACCGGAAAAGGCCTGCCGTAAGGACCGCGAATCGTAATCTGCTGACCAACCTCCATAGCATGCAACCATTCTGTCACACAGCCGCATTTTTTTATTGAAAACTCCATAAATACTTCATTGGTCGGCGAAGATGTGATGGAAAACATCGCTTCTCCCACACCGGGAACCGAAAGCATCGCACATTGCCCCGGCATGTGCGTAAACGCTTTTTTACCATCCGGCGTTACAACACGGAAAGTTTTAACGTCCGGGGTGTCGATACGAATATCTGTCACTTCACCGACTATGGGAATCAGCGGTTCCTTACAGTCAATCATGTGCATTTCCTCCCAAAGTTTTCATCACCTTTACGATATTCATCTGAATCGGACACTTCACAAGACATCTACCGCATCCAACACATGAGAAAAGACCGTCCTGATTGGTCGGATAATATACCAGTTTATGCATGAACCGCTGTCTGAAGCGTTCTTTTTGCGTCAAACGCGGCTGACCGGCCGACATTTTGGTGAATTCGGAATACATACAGGAATCCCAGCACCGAAAACGTTTAACGCCGTGCCCGGTTTGAAAGTCTTTTATATCGTAGCATTGACAGGTAGGGCAAACAAAGGTACATGCGCCACAGCCAAGACAGCTGCTGCTTAAAGAATCCCATGCCGGATCATCAAAAAATTCTTCTGTTTTTTCGCTCCCAAACGCCGTCGCCCGTAAAGAAGCAAGCGGAAGCTTTGCCAACCGTTCCCGAATGATCTGTTGCTGCGGAAAAACATCTTCCGGTTGCGCATCCTGCAGCAAATTGTGCACTGCCTGTAACACCGTCTCGCCGCGTGCAGTCCTGGGATCCAAATACAGCATTTGTTCGGTCTGCCAACAAACAACATCCCCTTGCGGCTGTGCAGCATCAATGCCAAAGGTGCCGCAAAAACAAGTTTCTGCAGGTTTATTGCAAGCGATCGCAAAGATGATCCCATGCGCACGCCTCTGGCCATAATATGTATCGGCCGGTTCGCACAAAAAAACGCGGTCCAAAATATCCAGGCTGCGCACATCGCATGCCCTTGCCCCGAAAATAACAAAATCCTCGAGGGGCGTGCGTGTATCGATCACTTGAATCTTTTTCCCCTGAATCTGAAAATCCATCAGATTTTCGGTTTGCGGAAAGAAAAAATCTTTAATACTTCGATCTGCATGCAGCGCTTGGCTCAGCACTGCACCGCTTTTCCACATTTGGAAAGACGAAACCCCGTTTGTATCTACAGGTAAGTATAGCGGATATTTTTCTGCGATTGCAGCAAAGAAGGCATCTATCTGTTGCAGAGCAAGCTTATACATGGTTTTCTTCTCCTTCCCGTACGGTATTTACCTCCGGGTCATCCACAGCGTAATCAACCAGCGGAGAACGACCGCCGGCCATCTCTCCCGCCTGATATGTACCGTAAAAAGTATCAATGTCTTTGATAAATTTGCGGTTGAGCAAATGCAACGGGATATGTTGCGGGCATACTCTGGAGCATTCGCCGCAGTCTGTACAGCGACCGGCAACGTGAAAGGCGCGAATAATATGAAACAGCTTTTCTTCAAAAGAATCCGCAGCTGCTTTGTTCTCAACACCGGATGACGGATTATCAAAAACACACTTCTCGCAGGTACATGCAGGGCAAACATCTCTGCATGCATTGCAGCGAATACAGCGGGAAAGCTCGTTTTGCCAAAAGGCATACCGCTCATCCGACGTCATTTTTTCAAGACGCTCCACCATCTCGAAACGGCCGTTTGCACATGCCTCACCATCTGTTCCAAGCAAACTATCATATACCACATGCTTTTTGGATTTGCAGTTTTGACACCGCTCTGCCAAATAGTCTTTATATTCCAATGTCAGCGTACCGTCATACAGTGTTTGGAGGACAATACCGGAATCCATAAGCCGGATCGAAGAGATACCTTGTGCGGCCTCTCGAATTTTCCCGGCATCCAGCATGCCTGCACACGGAACCCCCACCACATAGACTCGATCACGATCCAGCGCGTGCTCTGTTAAAAGTTGATTAAAGCTGTAGGTGTCACACGGTTTTAGAAAAACCATAACTTTTCGGTCGTTTTTCCTCGTTTCGCGCACTAGATATTTGGAAAAATTTGCACCGCAAAAATCGTTCCATACGAATTTCTCCTTTAGCTCTTCTTCACTGTGAAACACAGCCGGCGTAACATCATATGCAAATATGCCGCGCTGCCAGCCGAGAACACGATCTACCGTACCGCTGCGAAGCCGTGCAGCGGCTTCTTGAATCAGCGCTTCGCGCGTTATTTCTTGCATCGTAAATCCTCCAATCGCTTATTCTCGCCGAGCGCCGCAACACTTTGTGCGAAATCGGACATGGTCTGTGCAAATTTTGCCCCTTCCGCCGCACTGACCCACTCCACACGGGTACGGGCACGCTCAATTCCGAGATAATCCAACATAGAGAACAAAAGAGACATACGGCGTCGCGTATAATAATTTCCAGTCGTATAGTGGCAATCGCCGGGATGGCATCCGCATAGAATTACACCATCTGCGCCACGCTGAAATGCACGCAAAATGAACATGGGGTTAACCCGACAAGAACACGGAACGCGGATAATTTTGACATTGGCCGGGTAGCTTAGCCTGTTATTTCCTGCCAAATCTGCACCGGCATAAGAGCACCAGTTGCAGCAAAAGGCTACAATCAGTGGCTTATATTCCTCTATTTGCATATCGCGTCAACCTCCGCCATAATTTGTTGGTTCATAAATCCGCGTAAATCCATCGCACCAGACATACACGCCACCGTGCATGCACCGCAGCCCTGGCATAATGCCGCATTTACCTGTGCAACACGCCGCTGCTTTGTGGTGCGGTCAGGCATACAAAATTCTTTGACCACATAACTGATCGCGCCATAGGGACAAACTTTTTCACAGTTAGAGCAACCATTGCACATCATTTCATCGGAATGTGCAACACATGGGTTTGCGGTCAGTTTCTCTTTACACAAAAGCCCGATAACTTTTGCTGCAGCAGCACCTGCCTGCGAGACCGTTTCAGGAATATCCTTTGGTCCTTGACAGGTTCCACTGAGATATATACCGGCTGTTGGACTTTCGACCGGGCGAAGCTTGGGATGTGCTTCCGTAAAGAAATCATTGGTATCCATGCTAGCAGTCAACATCGTCGCAAGACGGCGTGCGGACGAATCAGGCTCAATTGCAGCAGCAAGCACAACCAAATCGGCATCAATGGTCAACTGCTTTCCAAACAACAAATCAGACCCCTGTACACGCAGTTTTTTCCCTTCCGGTGTAACTTTGCCAACCATACCTTTAACATAATGTACGCCGAATTCTTCCACAGCACGCCGATAAAATTCATCAAAATTCTTACCGGGGGTACGCACATCGATGTAAAATACATACACTTGCGTATCCGGATATTTATCTCGTATTAACATGGCATGCTTAGCGGTATACATGCAGCAAATTTTTGAACAATATTCCTTGCCTTTTCCTGCGCAAGACGAACAGCGAGACCCCACACACTGTACAAACACAATCGTATGTGGGTGTTCACGGTCTGATGGGCGCAATAATGTTCCTCCGGTCGGTCCAGCGGCATTCATCAAACGCTCCAGCTCTAAAGAAGTGATGACATCTTTGGAAAGAGAATACCCAAATTCATCAAACGCAGCCATGGAAATCGGATTGAATCCAGTCGCAACAACGATCGCGCCGTATCGCTCCGTGAGATAGGTATCTTTTGCTTGATAATCGATCGCACCTGCCGTGCAAACTTTGGAGCACACACCACATTTTCCCGTTTTCAGCATCATACAGTGCTGTGCGTCTATGGTCGCAACTTTCGGCACCGCTTGTGCAAAGGGAATATAAATCGCACGGCGATCATCCATTCCAAGATTAAACTCATTCGGTATCTTTTTCTGCGGACATTTCTCTGTGCAAAGTCCACAGCCGGTACAGATATCCTCCTTTACGTAGCGTGCTTTGCGCTTGATTGTGACATCAAAATTACCAACAAATCCTTTGACATCCGTTACCTCCGAATAGGAAAAAATGCGGATTTTATCGTGCTGCGCAACATCCACCATTTTGGGAGTCAGTATGCAGGCAGCACAATCCAATGTTGGAAAAGTTTTATCCAACTGAGCCATTTTCCCACCAATAGTAGGTTTTGTTTCCACAATGTCCACCGGGAAACCGGCATCTGCAATATCCAACGCCGTTTGAATGCCGGCAATGCCGCCGCCTATAACAAGCGCACGCTTGGTCATGGGTGTTTCCCCTGGGATCAACGGTGCGTTCAGCAACACTTTGGCAACAGCAGCCTTAGCAAGAATAATCGCTTTCTCCGTACCAGTCTGCATATCCTTATGTACCCACGAGCATTGCTCACGAATATTGGCAATCTCCACCATATAAGGATTCAATCCTGCAGCAGCAGCCGTTTTCCGAAAGGTAGCTTCATGCATTCGCGGAGAACACGAGCAAATCACAAGCCCTGTTAACTGATGTTCGTGTACCGCCTCAACGATCATGCTTTGCCCTGCTTGGGAACACATATACGGATATTCCGTAGAAAAGACGACACCCGCTTCTTGTTGCAACGCTGCAGCAACCGCTTTTACATCAACTGTTCCTGCAATATTTGTGCCGCAATGACAAACAAATACCCCAATTCTTTGCATGCAGTTTGTCCCTCCTTACTTTGCATACTTCCGCAATGCGCTAACGATTGCCTGCTGCGGCATTTGTTCGTCTAAAAGCGCGGGAATGCCGTCTGAGCGCATATGATTTGCGCCCTTTTCGCGAATCGCACACAAGCGAACAGCTTCCACAAGTTTTGCAGGCTCTACGCCACGTGGACATCTGTCAACACACGCAAAGCAAGACAAACACTGATATACAGAACTGGATTGTAATAGTGGCGTAAGATCACCGCTTTCCACCATGTATACAAATTCATGTGGATGATACTCCATAAAGTCATACGAAGGACAAGTTGCGGTACACTTACCGCAACGCATACACTTCAAGGGGTTCACGCCACTCATACGAAGGACCTGCTCACGCATATGTTCAGTTTTGGTTTGCATTGATTTCCTCCTTAACGCCAAGAGCTTGTGCAAGTACCTCCGTAAAATATACGACAGGAAGAGAACTTTGGCATTTTTCCAAATTATATTTACATAGCGGACACGCCGTCATAATACACGTAGCACCATTTGCACGCGCATTGTCAGATATTGTCTGGGCACGAGCATGCGCTGCCGAAGCATTTTCAAGCGTTATATAACCACCGCAGCACTCGTTTCGGCTTGCCCAGGAGACAGGCTCTGCTCCAACTGCACGCAAAAGATCCTCCATAATTTGCGGATTTTCCGGATCATCCATGCGCATTACCGCACCGGGCCGCAACAAAAGACATCCGTAATATGCTGCTATTTTTTGTCCTTTGCACGTATGTACCACCGCCCGCTTAACCTTATCAAAACCGATAACATCCCGCAAAAGTTCCAAATAATGATATACCGTTGTCTGCCCGTTATAAGGTGCAAATGCCGTTTGCTGTGCCATATATCGATTAACTGTATCTCGAAACACAGCATCGGTCTGCATTGCATAGTTTGTCTGCTTGAGCACATTGTGGCAGGCAGAGCAAACGGTGACGAGCGGCTGCTGTGCATCAGCAGCCGCAGACAAAGCCCTCACACTGGACAACTTGGTTGCGATCTCATCATTTGCCGTTACATAAACACCGCCGCAGCATTGCCAATCAGGAATCTCGCAAAGACGAACTCCAAGCTTTTGTGCACAAGCGCGCGCATACTGGTCCAAATGTTTTGCCTTTGTTCGAAGCGTACAGCCCGGAAAGTAACTAACATCCATTTTCATACCACCTTTCGGTTTAGAAAGCCAATAAAAACATTCAAATCATTTGCTCGGGATGAAAAACAGCATCAAACTTTTCTGCTGTCAACAACCCCAGAGATACACAAGCTTCTTTCAATGAAATGTTTTCTGCAAAGGCCTTTTTTGCGGTTTTCGCTGCATTCTCATATCCGATGTATGGATTAAGCGCCGTTACAAGCATCAGAGAATTGTATAGGTTCTGATGCATCTTATCGCGGTTTGCAGTAATGCCAACCGCACAGTGTATATCAAAGGAAACAATTGCCTCTGCAAGCAAACGAGCAGATTGCAAAAAGTTATACGCAGTAACCGGCATAAAAACGTTCAGTTCGAAATTTCCCTGAGAGGCCGCCATACCAACAGCAACATCATTTCCCATAATCTGCACAGCAACCATGGTGACAGCTTCACATTGTGTGGGATTCACCTTGCCCGGCATAATAGAAGAACCCGGCTCATTTTCCGGAATATGAATCTCCCCTAAACCGACACGCGGCCCGCTTGCGAGCCAACGCACATCGTTTGCTATCTTCATCATATCACACGCAGTTGCTTTGATTGCACCGTGTGCAAAAACGATCTCATCCTTGGATGTTAAGGCATGAAATTTATTGCTTGCAGTCACAAACGGCTTATGGGTCAATACTGCCACCTTTTGCGCAACAAGCTCTGCAAACCCCTGTGGTGCATTGAGCCCAGTGCCAACTGCCGTACCTCCGAGCGCCAATTCATACAATGGCGTAACGGAAGCACGCAATAAAGCAACGTCTTTTTCCAAGCTGGAACGCCAACCGGAAATTTCCTGGCTGAAAGCAATCGGCGTAGCATCCTGCAGGTGGGTACGCCCGGATTTTACGACACCGGCATTCTCCTGCTCAAGCCTGCACAATGTCTCGATGAGCTGCAGAACAGCGGGAATCAGCTTCTCTTCTACCGCAAGCACCGCTGAAATGTGCATAGCCGTTGGGAATGTGTCGTTGGAAGATTGGCTCATGTTAATATCATCATTCGGATGACACAACTTTTTTCCTGCAAGTTGATTGGCACGATTGGCAATCACTTCGTTTGCATTCATATTAGACTGTGTGCCGGATCCCGTTTGCCATACCACAAGCGGGAAATTTTCTTGCAGCGCACCGCTGATCACCTCATCGCAGGCAGCACATACCACGCGTAGCTTTTCTGCTGTCATCTTTTCCGGGCAAAGTTCTGCATTTGCAAGTGCCGCTGCCTTTTTCAAAATGCCGAATGCGTGTGTAATTTCGCGCGGCATCGTTTCTATGCCAATACCGATTTTAAAATTCTCATGACTTCTCTGCGTTTGTGCAGCCCATAGACGATCTGCCGGAACCCGAACCTCACCCATGGAATCATGCTCGATACGATATGTTTGCATTGCTTTGCATCCCCCTTACAGATTCAATTGACAAATCACTTCTTTCAAAGTGCGAGCGCTGTTGCGAAGTTTTTCCGTTTCCCCATCTGTTAAAGGCACATGCACTTTGACACGCACCCCGTCATGTCCCACTAAATTCAGCGTGCTCAGGCAGACATCGTCAATGCCGTACTCCCCATGCATCATCGTCGAAACAGTCATGGTTGTGTCAATGCCGCTAAGCAGGCATTTACAAATATGGCAAACAGACACAGAAACTGCATAATATGTGGCTCCTTTGCGTGCAATGACTCGACTACCCGATTTTTTCACATACTGCTCCACTTCAGCAAAATTCAGTGTGGGTGCCACCAAATCGGACGTTTTAATAAGGTGATCACATTCTCCAATCGGAATATTGGAGATATTGGCAACAGACCATGGTACAAACGAGGAATCGCCATGTTCTCCAAAGACATACGCATGCACATTGCTTTGACTGATATTGTAATACTCCGACAACCGTGCTCGTAATCTGGCAGTATCCAAAATCGTGCCGGATCCTATGATGCGGTTCTCCGGGATGTTGGAACACTTATGAAATACATACGTCAAGATATCAACCGGGTTACTCACAATAATATAAGTTGCCTGCGGTGCATACCTTGTAATTTCCGGTATAATCATTTTTGTAATATTGACATTGGTTTGTGCCAATTCCAAGCGCGTCTGCCCAGGCTTGCGTGCAATACCAGAGGTGATAATTACAATATCGGAATCAACCGCATCGCAATAATCGCCTGCATAAATCGAGCAAGGCGCGCAAAAGGGTGTTCCCTGCCGTATGTCGAGTGCCTCGCCCAGCGCCTTCTCGTTATTGATGTCAATCATAACAATCTCGGATGCAATCCCCATCACAGTAAGTGTATACGCGATGGTGGAACCAACGCTTCCTGTTCCAATAATCGATATCTTATTCATATGTGCTTCATACCTTTCCCGGCATGGCCTGTGCCTCTGCCGCTGTTGAATGACTTTCAAAATAGCGTCCTGACGGCATATGTCTTTTTATGTCTTTCTTTGTGAATATTATAACACAGTCTGATCGCTTTTGCAATGCAATTTGCTATATCGGTATTGCATTTATCGATATACCCCTATGCGATTGTCTCAACACTGTTTATAAAAGTCTGCCAACTTTTCAATATTGCGTTGCTTTGCTCAGTAAACTCCGCCTATACTATTCCGTCTTGAAAAAAGCAGCAGCCGGCATCTTCACGACACCAGCTGCTGCCTTGAAAAGCTATATCTACACATATAAATAACCTTTGATCCCCCACAGTGCATATGAACGCTTACAGCGCTTACACCATGCCATGCTTGTAAAGTAATATTTTCTTACAGCTTTTTTGTCAATTGGCCCTCCTTCCATCCAGAAGGAGGGCCGATGATCATGCAAAACCATCTGTGTAATATTGCAATGCAGTAAAGCATCGCAATCCCCTCACCCAAACGTGCGCTTCGTACTTTTTGTATTGCATAAATCCTTTTTCTGGTAAGGGAGCGAGCTGATTTTTGTATTTTGTTCAAAATGGCGCTACGTAACGCTGTTTTACCGTCTTCGATATCAGGAGTGCAAACCAAACGCTTAACAAACTGAAAAATACAATTCATTCATTGTACCCATCATCCTCTGATGTTCTTTTCCCGTCTTCGGTCTGCTGTATCTCTTTCTCCGCAAGCTGCGCTTTGAGTGCCTGTAATTCGGCCAACATTCTTTGGCTTTCAGCACGCTCCGCCTCTATCTTAGCACGTTCCTGCTGCATTTCTGCAAACTGCTCTTGCTTATAGCGACGGAAGAGCTTGATGCAATTGATTCCCTGCAACAGTATCAGTAAAAGAATAGGAATTAAAATGCACACAATGTAGCCTGGCGTCGTTTTCAAAAAAAGGAAAAACTTTCCCACAACCGGGATATGTGTCTGATACTTTCCAACGATATACGGGTATGTAACAACTGTTTCATCGTCCGTATCTGTTGTCGTTCCGTATGTGATAAAGCCCAATTCACCGCCGGCGCTTGTAGTACGCCGCCGAATTTTATGTGTCACAGTTTTCCCGTAATTTGAAGTGTTCTGCGAAATTTATGAAATGATATCACCTTCTTGTAAAGTATCAGGATCCACTTCTTTGACAAGCACAAGGTCTCCCGCAGAAAAATCCGTTTTTGCCATAGAATTCGACAAAACAATAAATGCCTTATAACCAAATAAACTGCGATCGCTCCGGTCAAAAGTTGACGCAGAGACGATTGTAAACACCGTCATAAAGTTTGAACGGTCATGCCCGGCTCAAAAAGAAACTCGTGTTCATCAATCACCGGCTTGCCGTCGTTGAGATTGATCTGAATCGAACCGGTTTGAAACAGGTTGTTTTTCACTGCAACACTTTCCCACACAAGAGCAACCGTTGTTACGCAAAGGCAAAGCGCCAACAGTACAATTACCAAAATACCACCGGCCAGTTTCTTAGTAAGCTTGCCGTCAGCCTGCATCGTTCTCTTCCCTTCTCTTGCGTTTTTTCAAAACGAATAACAAAATCAGCACAAATAAGCAGATCACCGCCAAAGAAATCCAAAGGACAATACGGGTGCTGTCTCCTGTTTTCGGGGGGTCTAGCTGATCCGTCTGCTCTATCCACCAGGTAAAATCAGCCCGCAACTCCTTGTTCTGATATGCATTGCCGATCTCTGTTGACAAATACGCCGTAATTTCATACGGTATTTCACTGATCGTGCTCTGTGAGGCGGAAAGCGGCAAAACCAGCGCTGGTGGCATATCCCGCATCAATCCGTCATAGAGCACCTGCCCGCTTTGCAGCAATTTTACGCGACACTGCAAAACTTCCGCCAGCTTCTCATACGCGGGAAGAACAGAAGCATGAAAACGTAAAACAACGTTTCCCCTGTGTGCGACTTGAACCACATAAACCTTAGAAATCGAATCACCGGGAAACATATTTTCCACAAAAAACGGAAGTGCTTGCTCTGGATTTTTCTTATGTATTGTAAGGGCTGAGGAGACCTCAGCCGGCATAGTGCTGCTTTCCTGTGACGACTCCACCAACACAGACGATGTCTGCGTGGCGGCCAAAAGCGACACCCCAAAAATTGATTCATTTTTCTGCAAAACCTGCCCACGCGCAGCAGAAGACGAGATCGTTTCTTCAACAACGATATTACCCGGTATAACAGCAGATGCATGTGCTGGATTATGAAACAGCCTGTACAGAAGAACGCCAGCGAGAG
>JAXDZV010000066.1:0-46078 GCA_034086705.1 Eubacteriales bacterium
CCGATTCTGCAGCAGGCGCAAGAGCTGTATGGGTATTTACCCATTGAGGTACAGAAGATCATCGCACAGCAGTGCCATGTGTCTTTGGAAGAAGTGTACGGCATTGTCACATTTTACTCGCAGTTTGCACTGAACCCCAAAGGAGAGGTGGCAATTGCGGTGTGTCTTGGAACGGCATGCTATGTCAAAGGCTCCGGAAAAATCATTGAACGCATTTCCGAAAAAACAAAGCTGCAGCCGGGCATGACGACACCGGATGGAAAAGTATCTTTGGAGGCAACGCGTTGTATCGGTGCATGCGGTCTTGCGCCGGTAATGACAGTAAACGGAACCGTATACGGCAGATTGCAGCCAGAGGAAGTGGACGGCATTCTGCAGTCGTATCTTGGTGCATAAACTATGAAGATCCGGGAGATAGCGGAACTTTTGCAGGCGCAGGTGCTAAGCGGTGGCGACAGCAGCGCGGAAGTTTCATCTGCGTGCGGAAGCGACATGATGAGCGATGTGCTGGCGTATGTGAAGGATCAGGCAGTGCTTTTGACAGGGCTTGTCAATCCGCAGGTGGTGCGTACGGCGCAGATGATGGATATGGTTTGTATCGTTTTTGTGCGCAACAAGCAGCCGACGCCGGAAATGATCGCACTTGCGCAGGAGCTTGGCATTGTGTTGATGACAACTGCAAAGCGGATGTATGAAGCGTGCGGAATTCTGTACTCAGGCGGTCTGCGCGTTAGCGGAGAAGAACATGTCTGAGCCGCTTCGCTTTCATTATGAGGTGGATGGACAGGATTTCACCTCTGCCGGCGCAGCCTCAGTCGATGTCAAAAAGAAGCTGCGTTTGCTTGGCCTTTCTCCGGAGATTGTACGGCGTGTATCAATTGCGATGTACGAGGGAGAAATCAATATGGTGATTCACGCGCATGGCGGTGTGGCAGATGTCACGGTTGACGAGCACGCCATTACCATTGTGCTGGAGGATCATGGACCGGGCATTGCAGACATTTCTTTGGCGATGCAGGCGGGATATTCTACCGCTTCGGATAGCGTGCGTCAACTCGGATTTGGTGCAGGTATGGGCTTGCCGAATATGAAGCGCTATACAGACCATATGCAGATTGATTCGACTGTGGGCGTAGGCACGCATATCACCATGCAGGTGCTGCTTTGAGCATCTGCTGTGCCCAAAAAACGAATGAAGGAGCGATGTGATCTTGCAGCAATACGAGCATTCCGTCGCACTGGATCTTGAAAAATGTACGGGCTGCACCACTTGTGCGCGACATTGCCCGACGGAGGCTATTCGCATCCGTGACCGGCATGCCGTAATCAACGCGCATCGCTGCATTGATTGCGGGGTGTGTATCGGGGTTTGCCCGCATAAGGCAAAGCATGCGACCTTTGCCCCGCTGGGTGCGATGGATACATACCGGTATAAAATCGCACTGCCAGCGCCGTCTCTGTATGGACAGATTAGCGGTGTGGACGATATTGACTATATTATACAGGGGCTGTATGACTTAGGGTTTGATGATGTATATGAGGTTGCCGCAGCTGCGGAGCTGGTCAGCGCTTATACGAGAATGTATCTTGAAACGCCCGGGATCAAAAAACCGGTGATCAGTTCTGCCTGCCCCGCGGTGGTTCGGTTGATATCCATGCGGTTCCCGTTTCTGCGGGACAATATCATGCCGATGTTGCCCCCCATGGAAATTGCGGCAACGATGGCACGGCGGCGCGCCAAAGAAAAAAATCCCGGCTTGACGGATGCGCAGATCGGTGTTTGCTTTATTTCTCCGTGTCCTGCCAAGGTTAGCTATGTGAAAAACGGATTTGGCTCCTACCGTAGTCAAATTGATGTGGTAGTTTCCATGGCGGATGTCTATTTTGCGCTTTTGCGCGTCATGAAGCGGGAGACCACGCCGAATCACGCCTGTGCATCCGGTTCGCTCGGTGTGGGCTGGGCATCCAGCGGGGGCGAGTCCACTGCAATATTCAATGATAAGTATTTAGCAACAGACGGCATTGAAAATGTTGTGCGCGTGCTGGACCAGATTGAAAACGGTAATATACAGGGCCTTGAATTCATTGAGCTGAATGCCTGTCCGGGTGGTTGCGTGGGCGGGGTATTAACGGTGGAAAACCCTTTCATTGCAAAAGCGCGCATCTTGTCACTGCGGCGATATTTGCCGATCCGGCAAAATGCACCGCGCCGTGAGGAGAGCTATGTACCGGTGGAGTTTTTCTTTGACGGATTCCCTGCCTACACCCCTATGAGCCGCTTGGCGGATAATCTTGGGCAGAGTATGCAGCTTATGGCACGGATTGAGCAATTGCACCGGTCATTGCCCGGCATTGACTGCGGCGCTTGCGGCGCACCGAATTGCAGAGCGTTTGCAGAGGATGTGGTGCGTGGGCAGGCACAGCCGCACGAATGCGTGGTGGCAATGCGGCAGACGATACAGACCTATGCCGAACAGATGCAGTTATCACAGCCGTGCACACCGCCGCCCCAAGAACAGCCGAAAAAGGAGGATCTGCCGTGACAGTAGAAGAATTAGCGCAGACGTTTTCCCTGGAGTGCCTTGTATCGGGAGAGATCACGCGGCAGGTACAGAGTTGTTACATTGGGGATTTACTTTCCCGCGTAATGGGGCAGGCACCCGCCGGCTGTGTGTGGATTACTATTATGACCAACAGTAATGTTTGTGCCGTTGCAACGCTTGCCGATGTGGCATGCATTGTACTGGCAGAGGGGGAACAGCCGGATGCGGCACTTCTGGACGCTGCTATGGCGCACGGCGTAGGATTGTACCGCAGCGATCGCAGCGCATATATGCTGGCGGCTGCGTTTGCAGCAGGCGGCATATGAGCCGGCTTTATTATGATTTTCATGTGCATTCCTGTTTATCGCCCTGTGCGGAGGACGAAAGCACGCCGCAGTGTCTAGCGGGGTTTGGACGTCTTTGCGGGTTGTCTTTGATGGCATTGACGGATCACAACAGCTGCAAAAACTGCCCGGCGTTTTTTCAGGCGGCTGCGGCGTATGGGCTTGTGCCGATTGCGGGAATGGAGCTGGAGACGGCGGAAGAGATTCATGTTGTCTGCCTGTTTGAAACGCTTGCAGAGGCGGTGGCGTTTGATCAAGCGGTTGCCATACGGCGGCGTCGAATACCCAATCGGCGGGATATTTTCGGTGCACAGCGTGTAGTAGATAGTGAAGATTGCCTTTTGGAGGAAGAACCGTGGCTTCTGGCAACAGCGACGGAATTGTCTCTGCAAGAGGTACCGGCGCTGGTCAGTGCATACGGCGGGATTTGTTATCCCGCGCACATAGACCGAACAGCAAACGGAATACTCTCTATTTTGGGCACTTTCCCACCGGAAGTTCCATTTCGCTATGCAGAGTTGCATTCTCCCGCACAGGCCCAGCATTTGCTGCAGCAGTATCCATCTCTGCGGGATAAGCGCTTATTGTATGGTAGCGACACACACGCGGCGGCGATGCTGCCGGAAGCAACGGCATATTTGGAGTTGGATGTTCCAACTGATGATGCTGCAGCGGTACGTAAAGCATTGTTTTCGGCGTTGCGGGAGGGAAAAGTTTGAAAGATTTTTCACTGCACATTTTGGACATTGCGGAAAATGCTGCCAAAGCCGGCGCCACACTCCTTACCATCCGGCTGAAGCAACAGGAAAATCGCCTGCTCTGCACGATTGCAGACAACGGCTGCGGCATGAGCGAGACGACGCTGCAGCATGTGACAGACCCCTTTTATACCACGCGCACGACGCGTCCGGTTGGGATGGGGTTGCCGCTGCTGCGTCAAACGGTGGAACAAACCGGCGGTATGCTTAGCATTCGTTCGCGTCCGCAGCAGCGATATCCGAAAACGCATGGAACGGTAGTAGAGGCGGTTTGCAGAATTGACCATATCGATATGATTCCCCTTGGGGATGTGCCCGCGACGTTGGTTACACTGCTGCAGGGGCATCCGGCAATGGATATTCTTTTTACGCATACGGTCGGCCGGCAAACTGTGCGGTTGGACACGCGGCAGATGCGTGAGGTTCTGGGAGAGGACATATCTCTTGGAGAACCGGAGGTATTGACATGGGTTGCTTCCGATCTTGCACAGCAATATCAGGTGCTGCGCCAGAGCGGACAGGCCGTGTTCTTATAAATCAACGCAAAAAGGAAAGAAAGGAAATACATGTATGAAGTCTTTGGAAGAATTGGCGGCACTGCGTGAGCAGATGAAAAACCGCGTTATTTTGCGGGAGGGCAGCGGCTCGATACGGGTGGTTGTCGGAATGGCGACCTGCGGTATTGCTGCAGGGGCACGGCCGGTACTCGGAACATTTGTGGAGGAAGTTGCAAAAGAAAACTTGACCGATCGCGTTACCGTCTCACAGACAGGATGCATTGGCATTTGCCAGTATGAGCCTGTTGTTGAAGTATTTGAGGCGGATAAGGAAAAGGTGACCTACGTTAAAATGACGCCGGAAAAGGCGAAGCGCGTTGTTGCGGAGCATCTGCGTGACGGTAAGGTTGTTGAAGAATATACCATCGGCAAAGCCGAATAACCAAGGGGAGGAACATACAACATGATTCGAGCACACGTACTAATCTGCGGCGGTACCGGCTGCACTTCGTCCGGCAGCGATAAGATCCATGAGGCATTTGAGCGGGAGTTGGCAGCGGCAGATCTTGCGGGCGAAATCAAGCTTGTCCGGACCGGTTGCTTCGGCCTTTGCGCAGTTGGCCCGGTTGTCATCGTACATCCGGACGGTACATTTTATTCCAGAGTTAAGGCAGAAGATGTTCCGGAGATTGTATCGGAGCATTTGCTCAAAGGGCGTCCGGTCAAGCGGCTGGAATACAAAGATGTGGATGAGAGCGTTCGCGAGCAGGTTAATGTATCTTTGAACGATACTACTTTTTATAAAACGCAAAAACGCGTTGCGCTGCGCAATTGCGGTGTTATTGACCCGGAGGATATCAACGAATACATTGCTATGGACGGGTATGCAGCACTTGGCAAGGTGCTTACAAGCATGACGCCGGACGACGTGATCAAAACCATTTTAGACAGTGGTTTGCGCGGCAGAGGCGGCGGCGGTTTTCCAACCGGCTTGAAGTGGACATTCGCGAAGAACAGCGTTTCTGAGAAGAAGTATGTGGTCTGCAATGCAGACGAGGGCGATCCCGGCGCATTTATGGACCGTTCCATTTTGGAAGGCGATCCACATGCCGTGTTGGAGGCAATGGCGATTGCAGGCTATGCCATCGGTGCGGATGAAGGATATATTTATGTACGGGCAGAGTATCCGATTGCGGTGCACAGGTTGCAGGTAGCCATTGGGCAGGCGCGTGAGATGGGCTTACTCGGTAAGGATATTTTCGGCTCTGGTTTCAATTTTGATATTACGCTGCGTTTGGGCGCAGGTGCGTTTGTCTGCGGGGAAGAAACAGCGCTCTTGACCTCGATTGAAGGCAATCGCGGCGAGCCCAGACCCCGTCCGCCGTTTCCTGCGGTCAAGGGGCTTTTCGGGCAGCCGACGATTATCAACAACGTTGAAACCTATGCAAATGTATGCCAAATTATTCTCAAAGGTGCTGACTGGTTTGCTTCTATGGGGACGGAAAAGTCTAAAGGCACCAAGGTTTTTGCTCTCGGGGGAAATATTACCAACACGGGTCTTGTGGAGATTCCCATGGGAACCACGCTGCGCGAGGTTGTGGAGCAGATTGGCGGCGGGGTGCCCAACGGTAAGAAGTTCAAAGCTGCCCAAACGGGCGGTCCTTCCGGTGGCTGCATTCCTGCATCGCTGATTGATACGCCGATAGACTACGACAATCTGATTGCTATCGGCTCGATGATGGGCTCCGGCGGGTTGATTGTGATGGATGAAGACACCTGTATGGTAGACATCGCAAAATTCTTCCTGGAGTTCACCGTGGATGAGTCTTGCGGCAAATGCGCTCCTTGCCGGATCGGTACGCGTCGTATGCTGGAGATTTTGGAAAAAATCACGCATGGTCAAGCAACCATGGAGGATTTGGATAAACTGGAGGATTTGGCAAAGTATATTAAGGAGAACTCTGCCTGCGGTTTGGGACAGACGGCACCGAACCCGGTTTTGTCTACGCTGCGGTATTTCCGCGACGAATATGTTGCGCATGTTGTGGATAAGAAGTGTCCTGCCGGCGTCTGCAAGGCGCTGCTTTCCTACTCAATCGACCCGGAAAAATGCCGCGGTTGTACGGCCTGTGCGCGCAAGTGTCCGGCGGATGCGATTTCCGGTGCCGTGAAGCAGCCCCACACGATTGATACGCAAAAGTGCATCAAATGCGGCGTGTGTATGAGTACCTGTCGTTTCGGTGCGGTTGTCAAGGGCTGAGCGACAAGAGAGGAGAGTATAGGTAAATGGATATGGTAAATGTAACAATTAACGGAATTGCCGTCAGTGTACCCAAGGGGTCTACCATTCTGCAGGCAGCAAGAGCCGCCGGTGTGGACGTGCCCACCTTGTGCTACCTGAAGGAAATCAATGAGATCGCTGCCTGCCGCATTTGCGTGGTAGAGGCAGCTGAGATGCGTGGTGCCACCCTTGGCCCGGCGCGTGTGGTGACGGCTTGCGTATATCCGGTCAGTGAGGGGATGCAGGTACGGACAAATACAGAAAAAATCCGTCATGCAAGAAAGAATACGCTGGAGTTGATTCTTTCCACACATGACCGTTCTTGCCTGAGCTGTAAAAAGACAGGCGATTGTGAGTTGCAGCGTCTTTGCATTGAATACGGTGTTGACCGTGAAGACCGCTTTGACGGAGAACGCCCGCATTACGAAAAGGATGCAAACACTTGGCTGGTTCGTGACAACAACAAGTGTATTCTTTGCCGCCGTTGTGTAGCGAGTTGTGCGGCACAGTCTGTTGCTGTAATTGGTGCAAACCAGCGTGGGTTTGATACAAATATCGGTTCCGCCTTTGAGCAAAAGCTGGAAGATACCGCTTGCATGGCATGCGGGCAGTGTGTGGTTGCCTGCCCGACGGGTGCGCTGATGGAGCATGACAATACCGCAGAGGTATTTGCTGCACTGAACGATCCGGAAAAGACAGTTATCGTACACACGGCGCCTGCTGTCCGGGCAACATTGGGTGAGGCGTTTGGTTTGCCGATCGGCACAAATGTAGAGGGCAAGATGGCTGCTGCGCTGCGCCGCCTCGGTTTTGACCGTGTATTTGACACAAACTTTGGAGCAGACCTAACGATTTGGGAAGAAGCGACAGAACTGATTCACCGCATTCAAAATCATGGTACGCTGCCGATGATTACCTCTTGCTCACCCGGATGGGTTAAATTCTGCGAGCATCAATATCCGCAGCTGCTGGAGCATTTGTCATCCTGTAAGTCGCCGCAGCAGATGGCGAGCGCGGTCATAAAAACTTATTATGCGGAAAAAACGGGAATTGACCCGAAGAATATGGTGGTCGTTTCCGTCATGCCCTGTATTGCTAAGAAATTTGAAATTCGCCGTGCGGATCAAGACGCCAGCGGCGGATATGATACCGATTATTCCATTACTACACGGGAATTGGCACGGATGATCAAGACGGCGGGTATCAACTTTGCGTTACTGCCGGAGGAGACTTTTGATGATCCATTGGCAGCTTATACCGGCGGTGCTGTGATTTTCGGTGCAACTGGCGGTGTTATGGAGGCGGCGGTGCGCTTTGCGTACCAGGCGCTGGAAGGTAAGCCGTTGGAAGATGTCAATTTGGTAGCTTGCCGAGGCACCGACTTAATCAAGGAAGCAACGGTGCATATGGGCGGTATGGATGTCAAAGTGGCAATTACCTCCGGTGGTGCCGGTGCCCGCATTGTGATGGATAAGATTGCTTCCGGTGAGGCAGATTGGACTTTTGTAGAGATTATGGGATGCCCGGGTGGCTGTGTCAACGGCGGTGGGCAGCCGTATCAGCCTGCTTCGGTGCGTGCGAATGTTGACCTAAAAACGTTGCGGGCAAAGGCACTGTACACGCTCGACGAGCAATCGGCGCAACGTTCATCGCAGGATAGTGTCGTCTGCAAGACGCTGTATGCAGAATATCTGGGTGAACCGGGCGGTGAGAAGGCACACCATTTGCTGCACACCAGTTATGTCAAGCGTGAGCTGTGAATTGAGCGCACAGCAGCGTATGATTGCATGAAAAATACGGCGGGCTGAAAGCCTGCCGTATTTTTTGCGGTTGTACATGGGGAACAGTGGATCCCGGAAAAATGTATTGTGCAAATGCACAGAGAATTTCTGGCATCTGTTGCCGGGGCGCACAAAGTATCCAAATCGGCAAAAAGCGAATATTTGTAGTATAAAACACTTGACAAACCGGGAACAGGCTTGTATAATATACAAACAAGTTGCAAGATATTGTATAAATATTCAAAGCGCATGATATAACGCGCAAAACAGGAAAGGATGAAGAAACCATGAAAAAAATGAGCAAACTATTTGCCGTACTGCTGGCAATGCTGATGCTGTGCGGAATGTTGGCCGGCTGCGGAAAGCAGCAGACCGAGCAGGAATCACAATCTGGGCAAACAGAACAGAATGCACTTGAAAAAGTACAATCTGCAGGCAAGTTGGTCATTGCTACCAGCCCGGATTTTCCGCCTTTTGAGATGCTGGGTGAAAACGGTGAGGTTATCGGCATTGAGATTGAGCTGATGCAAAAGATTGCTGCAAAATTGAATGTAGCATTAGAAATCACGCAGATGGACTTTGACAGTGTGCTGACAGGTGTGCAGGCAAATAAGTTTGATTGTGCTGCTTCCGGCATCTCTGTGGATGAAGATCGGAAAAAGAACATGGATTTCACCGATCCATACTGTCTGGCAGCGCAGGCGATTGTTGTCAAAGCAGATAGCGACATTCAGACAAAAGCAGATTTGACCGGGAAGAAAGTGGCAGTACAGAGCGGCACAACGGCCGACAAATTCTGCCAGAACAATCAATATCAGGTCAGTGCATTTACCGCCAACAATGACGCGCAGGCTGCATTACTTGCCGGTAAGGTTGATGCGTGGGTGATTGACGATCTGACGGCTGCTGAGATGGTCAAGGCGTACAATGCAGAACATCCGGATGCATTGGTAGTACTTTCGGAAGCGATGACAACGGAGCCGTATGCGTTTGCATTTGCAAAAGGCAGCGATGCGTTGGTCAGCAAAATCAACGAGGCGTTGCACGAGCTGCTCAACGACGGTACTGTAAAGGCGCTATTTGAAAAGTATGAAGCGCCCTATACAGCGCCCTCGGCTGAGTAAACGAATGTATGGTGTGGGATAGGCAATGCCTATCCCCTTGCCGTATCTTAGGCGAAAAGGAGACAAAAATTGAACGCTTGCTTTTTTCTTTCCCCGTGGTTTGACAAGCTGTATGAAACATTTCTTGCGAAGGGGTATTATAAGCTGTTACTGCAGGGGCTTGCAAACACGCTGTTGATCACGCTGGGCGCGCTTTGCATCGGCGTATGTATCGGGACTTTGATTGCGGTTGTAAAGTATTTTGCAGATGATGTAAAGTGGCTGTGGCCGTTTGCAAAGCTGTGTGATATTTACGTAACAGTGATTCGCGGCATTCCGGTTGTGGTGCTGCTTTTGATTTTCTATTTTATTATTTTGGCCTCTGCGCAGGGCGTTGTTGTAGCGATCATTACCTTCGGGATAAATTCGGGGGCGTATATGGCAGAGCTGATTCGCGGTGGAATCGGTGCGGTGGACCGCGGGCAGATGGAGGCAGGGCGCAGTCTTGGGCTATCCAAGTTGCAAACGATGCGTCGCATTATTTTTCCGCAGGCACTGCGGCATATACTGCCGGCAATCGGCAATGAAATGATAGCATTGATCAAAGAAACATCTGTCGCGGGGTATGTGGCGGTGATGGACTTGACACGTGCGGGAAATATGGTACGTAACAATACATTTGATGCAGTGAACCCGCTGGTGTTGGTTGCAGTGGTATATCTGATTTTGGTGGTAGCCCTTTCCGTGCTTTTGAAAAAATTTGAAAGGAGGCTCGCAAGAAGTGATAAACGTTGAACATTTGTATAAAAGTTTTGCGGATGTACCGGTTTTGCAGGATGTCAGCGTGCAGATCGATAAGGGTGACGTAGTGTGTATCATCGGTCCTTCCGGCTCTGGAAAATCCACTTTCTTGCGTTGTCTCAACCTTCTGGAACGACCGCAGAAGGGTAAAATTATCTTTGAAGGCGAAGATTTGATGGATCCCAAAATCAATCTGAATTTACATCGGCAAAAGATGGGGATGGTTTTTCAGCAATTTAATTTGTTTGCGCACATGACGGTGTTGGAAAATCTGATTTGTGCACCGGTGATGTTGAAAAAATGCAGCAAAGAACAGGCCAAAGAGGCTGCGCTGCAACGATTGGCACGGGTCGGCCTTGCAGACCGTGCCGATGCCTATCCCAGTCAGCTTTCCGGGGGGCAAAAACAGCGTGTGGCCATAGTACGCGCGCTTTGCATGGAGCCGGATGTGATGCTTTTTGACGAGCCGACCAGCGCTTTGGACCCGGAAATGGTGGGCGAGGTGCTGGATGTAATGAAGGAGCTGGCACATGAGGGGATGACAATGGTTGTGGTGACACATGAGATGGGATTTGCACGGGAGGTTTCCAACCGGGTTTTGTTTTTGGATGACGGAAGAATTGCGGAAGAGGGAACGCCCGCACAGATTTTCGGTGCGCCACAGTCTGAGCGGTTGCGCAGCTTTTTGTCCAAAGTGCTCTGAAAAGCGATGGCAGCTGCCGTTGTGTATATAGCATGCAGCAAGTGTGCATATGGCGTGCAAGTATGAACACATCGAAAATAAACGAAAAACGCCATGCAAATTTTCTGAACAAAAGGAAAAAGTTGCGCTGTTTCTTGGCGGTTGCTATTGACAATGGTAGGACACTACGTTAAAATATGTAGTGTCCTACCGATTTTTTGGTGGCATTAAAGGGGGTGTTTTCCATCAAAGATCCATCCGTCTTTACAGAATTTTCATCGCTCACTGAGCAGACTGCATTGCAGGAAGGGCGCACACTGCCGGAATCGGCGCCCAGACCGCCGTACGGTCTGCGTTTTTCCATTTTGCATCGTGCATTCAAACGAAAAATTGACGATCGCGTCGCAGACATGGGGCTGACGGGTGTGCAGTGCGAGGTGCTTGCAAATTTATGTAGGCTGGAACGGACGCATGCAGAAGTATGTCAGCGTGATTTGGAGCGAATGAGTCGTGTGACGCACCCGACTATGACGGAGATTCTTTGCCGTCTGGAGAAAAAAGGGTTTGTTTGCTGCCGTGCGGGTACGGTGGATCGCAGGGCAAAGATCGTGTGCAGTACTGCACGGTGCCGCACATTCCACGATGCAATTCATATGGCCGATGCGGAAGTTTTTTCTGCGCTGTGTCGGGGATTGTCGCAGCAGCAGATGGAAGCATTTTTTACGATTACAGACCGTATGCTGGAAAACAGCGCGGAATTGATGCGCCATGAACAGGCAGAATCGAGTGAAGGGGTGTGCGCCACTCGAAGAAAGGAATAAGCAGTGATCAAGTTATTTAAAAAGTGTATCAGGGAATATAAAAAGGTCTCTTTGCTGACCCTGCTTGCAATGGTTGGGGAAGTATTCATTGAAGTGCTGATTCCGTTTATTACCGCAAATCTTATCAATGAAATCAAAGCGGGGGCGGAAATCGGCGGCATTGTGCGGCAGGGGTTGATTTTGGTGCTGATGGCATGCGTTTCACTTTGCTGCGGGGCAGCGGGTGGAATTTTTGGGTCGCGTGCCTCTGCGGGATTTGCCAAGAACATCCGGCATGATTTGTTTTCCAAAATTCAAACATTTTCGTTTGGAAATATTGATAAGTTCGCATCGGCATCTCTTGTTACGCGGTTAACGACGGATACTAACAATGTACAAATGTCATACATGATGGTCATTCGCATTGCGGTGCGTGCGCCGCTGATGTTTCTTTTTTCAGTCATCATGGCATACATTATGGGCGGTGCGCTCGCAACAACATTCGTTATCGTTATTCCGGTTTTGTTGGTTGGTTTGGCACTGGTTGCACGGTGGGCGATGCCTGCTTTCCGAGCAGTTTTCCGCAAATATGATAAATTGAATGAATCTGTAGAAGAAAACGTACGCGGCATGCGTGTGGTCAAAGGGTTTGCACGTGAGGAGCATGAGAAACAGAAATTTGCAGATGCATCTGAAAGCATCCGGCGTGATTTTACGAAAGCCGAACGCATTGTAGCACTCAACAATCCCTTGATGCAGCTGTGTGTATACTTCAATATGGCTTTTATTCTGACGGTGGGCTCTAAACTAATTATTGAAAGTCGGGGTTCGCTACTGGATGTCGGGCAAATTTCCGCCATGGTGACATACGGGGTTCAAATTCTGATGTCGCTGATGATGTTGTCGATGATTTACGTGATGTTGACAATGTCGGCTGAATCTATTCATCGGATCAACGAAATTTTGGAAGAGGAGCCAAACATCGCAAATCCTGCAGAGCCGGTACTGCAGATTTCGGATGGTTCTATAGACTTTGAGGGTGTCTCTTTTAAATACGCGGCAGATGCGCAGGAATATGCGTTGCGCAATATTGATTTACACATCCGTCCCGGAATGACAGTTGGGATTCTCGGTGGGACGGGTTCCGGAAAAACAACATTGATTCAATTGATCTGCCGGTTGTATGATGTGACACAGGGAATGGTGAAAGTCGGCGGGGTGGATGTTCGTGCATATGATTTAACAGCGTTGCGCAATGCGGTTTCTGTTGTGCTGCAAAAGAACCAGCTGTTTTCCGGTTCCATCCGAGATAACTTGCGTTGGGGCAATCCAACAGCGACAGATGAGCAGATGGTGCGGGCGTGCCAGCTTGCGCAGGCAGATGAGTTTATCCGGGCATTTCCGCAGGGCTACGATACATATATAGAGCAGGGTGGTTCCAATGTATCAGGCGGTCAAAAGCAAAGGCTATGCATTGCGCGGGCACTGCTGAAACAGCCGAAAATTTTGATTTTGGATGATTCCACCAGCGCTGTAGATACGCGAACAGATGCATTGATACGAGCCGGTTTTGCAAACGATTTGCCGGATACCACCAAAATTATCATCGCACAGCGTGTGGTTTCCGTGCAACAGAGTGATTTGATTATCGTTATGGAGAACGGATGCATTGCTGCCATGGGGCAGCATGAAGCGTTACTGCAACAGAACGCCATTTACCGTGAAATTTACGAGCAACAAACGGCAGGGGGTGAAGCGGATGACAAGAGTGAATGCACCGAGTAAAGGTATGCGGTCGCCGCATGGCGGACCTGCGGCGGGTGCACCGAGAAAACGAGGCGATTTCAGCGCCTTGGGCCGTGTTATCGGTCGCTTGTTTCGGTATTATCCGGTGTTGGCGCCGGTGACGGCTTTTTGCATTTTGTTTGCTTCTGTGGTATCTGCGATTCCCTCGGTTTTTATGCAAAAGGTGTTGCAGGCGATCGAAAATTGGTATGAAAGCGGTGATTGGGCAACTGCAAAAACGGAGATTATACCATATATTGTGCTTTTAGTAGGGCTTTATATTCTTTCTATCGCAGCGATTACCATACATACGCAGCTCATGGCATATATGACACAGGGATACTTGTATAAGATGCGGCGGGAAATGTTTGACGGAATGCAGAATCTGCCGATTCGCTATTTCGACACGCATAAACATGGGGATATCATGAGTTTTTATACAAATGATATTGATACGTTGCGGCAGTTGATTTCACAGTCTTTTCCATCTTTAATTCAGTCCGGAGCAATTGTATTATGTGTGTTGGCGATTATGCTGTATTACAGTGTGTGGCTGACGTTTGTGGTGCTTGCGGGCGTGGTTGGTATGTTTTTCGTATCAAAGCGGGTCGGCGGTGGCAGCGCAAAGTATTTTATTCGACAGCAGAAGGCAGTAGCACAAACGGAAGGCTTCGTGCAGGAGATGATGAGTGGGCAAAAGGTTGTCAAGGTATTCTGTCACGAGCAGCAGGCCATGCGAGACTTTGACGCTCTGAATGAAAGCCTGTGCAAAGACAGCTATCGTGCACATGCATATTCCAGTATTCTCGGCCCGATTATCGGTAATATCGGCAATATGCTTTATGTTTTGTTGGCGTTGGTAGGGGGTGTTTTACTGCTGCTGCAGGTGCCGAATATATCTGTGTCCGGCATGGCGCTCAGCATCAGTATTCTGGTTCCGTTTTTAAATATGGCTAAGCAGTTTACGGGCAATATCAACCAGCTTTCTCAGCAAATGAATTCCATTGTAATGGCAAGCGCCGGCGCAGGACGTGTTTTTTCTTTGATTGATGAAAAGCCGGAAACAGATGATGGATATGTCACATTGGTGAATGTGACAGTTGCGCCGGACGGAACGTTGACGGAAACAGATGCGCACACAGGGCACTGGGCATGGCGGCATCCGCATGCAGATGGGACGATCAGTTATACGCAGTTGCAAGGTGATGTCAGATTGACCGAGGTGGACTTCGCATACGAATCGGATAAACCGGTTCTACATGATGTCAGTGTATTTGCAGAGCCAGGGCAAAAGGTTGCTTTTGTGGGGGCAACCGGTGCGGGTAAGACCACTATTACCAATTTAATCAATCGATTCTACGATATTGCCGATGGAAAAATTCGGTATGATGGAATCAATATCAACAAGATCAAAAAAGCAGATTTGCGCCGTTCCCTTGGGCTTGTTTTGCAGGACACCAACCTCTTCACGGGCACTGTTTTGGAAAATATCCGCTATGGCCGACTGGATGCGACAGACGAAGATTGTCATGCAGCCGCCGTGCTGGCGGGGGCAGACGATTTTATAACGCGTTTGCCGCAGGGCTATCAAACCATGTTGGAAAACAACGGCGCAAATCTTTCGCAGGGGCAGCGTCAGCTTTTGGCGATTGCACGTGCTGCAGTGGCAGATCCGCCGGTTATGATTTTGGATGAAGCAACCTCTTCCATCGATACCCGTACGGAGGCGATTGTGCAAAAAGGTATGGATCAGCTCATGCAAGGGCGAACCGTGTTTGTCATTGCACACCGTCTTTCCACCGTACGTAACGCTGATGTCATTATGGTGTTGGATCATGGCCGGATTATTGAACGTGGAACGCACGAAAAGCTAATTGCGCAAAAAGGTGTGTACTACCAGTTGTATACCGGTGCGTTTGAGTTGGAATAATCGCTCTCATATAAGAAATGCCGGGCATTCCCCCAAAAGCAGGGGGAATGCCCGGCATTTTGTATAGCAGCAAAGATGTCGCGGTGTTCATAGATGTAAAAAGGAAAGCAATGCCTCTGTTTGATTGGGCACTACGCCTTGATTTACCGCCTTTTGGGCACGCAGAAGCGCTTTTTGAATTTCTGCACCGCATAAGCCGCAGCGCTGCAAAACGGTGCCGTTTAGCGCCAGTGTGTGCAGCGTGGGGCATGGCAGAGCTGCAACGGCGCGTGTTAGCGTCGGCCGTTCCATGACACTGCAAGCATCATTCAGAGCCTGTATTCCGTAGCTGCAAAGCAATGCTGGCAAGTCCACCGTTTCTGCGGTCAGCAAAGGTAAAAGAGAAGTCAGCGTTTGGGCTTGTTTACGCAGCATTTTCGGTAACGGCAACACGGAATAAGGTGGTATTCCCCGTGGAAAGCAAAGCGCCAAAGACGCAGCCAGTGTGGGGTGCTGTGGCAGAAAGGATGTGGGGCAAATCTGTGGGAACGGCACGGCAAATACGGGGATATAGCGTTGTAAAACACCAAGTCCGCCGGGGGCAAGAAGCGTTTTGCATAGCTCGCTGGCACAGCGCTCGGGCGCGATGTTTGTAAGAAGAGAGCGGCAGGCGAAAAGGGCATCAAAGGTTTGCGTCTCCGGACGTAGGCCGATTGCTGCACTAAAGCGAACAGCGCGCAAGATACGTAGTGCATCTTCGGAAAAACGAGAAGCCGGTACGCCGACGCAGCGGAGAATACCGTTCGCAAGATCTTCGGCGCCGCCGAAAGGGTCTTGCAGGCCGCGCAGCGGATGATATGCCATGGCATTCACCGTAAAATCTCTGCGGGCAAGGTCCTGCTGTAACGATCGTACAAAAATGACACGATCCGGGTGGCGATGATCCGTATAGGTCTGTTCAGTGCGAAAGGTTGTGATTTGTACGGGGCCATCGTCTGTGCATACGGTTAATGTACCGTGTCGTATACCTGTTTGCACAAGCGGAAGCGGCGCAAGCAGTTCTATCAGTTGGGCCGGTGTGGCATCCGTTGCCAAATCGTAATCCTGTGGTATTGTGCCGCGCATAGCGTCTCGCACGCACCCACCCACTGCATAGCAGACAAAACCGGCATGCTCGATCTGCGTCAAAACGGAGAAAACCCCGGGTGGAAATGTTAGCACGCTTTTACCCCCTTTTTTCTTATTGTAGCATCCGGCGTGGCAAAAAGCAAGCGACAAGTACATTGACAGGCAACGTTAGACATGCTATAATCTAACCCGCTGTGCGTAGCTTTTTCGGTAGGGATAATGCGCCGCAGCAGAAGGGAGATATGGTGGTATGATTACGGTGGAGCGCGGCGATTTCGGGCTATTGCATAACAACTGTTATATTCTGACCGATCAGAGCAGCGGCATCTGTGCGCTGATTGATTGTGCTGTATGGGATGCGCCTATGCAGCAATTCTTAGCAGGGCGGCGGCCTGCTTATTTGTTATTGACCCATGGGCATTTTGACCATATCGGTGGTGCGGCAGCTATGCGAAATGCGACTGCAGCCGCAGTGCTGGTGCATACGGCAGATGTACCGATGCTTAGCAGTGCGGAAAAGAATCTTTCAGAAATGGTGGGAATTCCCTGTGATGGGACGGAATACGACCGCACCGTTATCGACGGCACAGTGTTACCGCTGGGAGAAAGTTATATCACCGTGCTTGCAACACCCGGTCACTCGCCGGGGAGCTGTTGTTATCTATGCGACGATGCACTTTTCAGCGGAGATACATTGTTGTGCCGCAGTGTGGGCCGAACCGATTTTCCGGGATCCGATCCGCAACAAATGCAAAAGAGTCTGGAACGGTTGCGCACGCTTGCTGCAGAGCATCCGACCTTGCGCGTCTTCCCGGGGCACGGTGCATTGACAACGCTGCAAGCGGAAATACGGGAGAATCCGTTTTTAAAAACCTGCTGAAACAGGCAGCACAACGATGGGGAGGTTTGTAAGACCGTAAGATCATCAAAGAATAAAAGACGCTCGAAACCATTACCGGACTGTATTGTTGTATTCCCGATATGCCAGAAGCATACCATGGCGATCAAACATAAATGTTAATATGCATTGCTTGCAGCAACGGGCAATTTCTTATACAATCATGGTAAAAATTGAACGAAAGGAGGACATTCTGAATGTTATCTGAAAACATAAAAGCACTCAGAAAGGCAAAAGGACTTTCGCAAGAGGGGCTTGCTGCAAGGCTGAATGTGGTTCGTCAAACAGTTTCTAAATGGGAGCAGGGGTTATCTGTTCCTGATGCCGATTTGTTGATTCAGATATCGGCGGTGCTTGAAACATCCGCAAGCACTTTGCTTGGAGAAACTGTTATGGAATCGAACGTGGATCATTTAAAATCGATTTTTGAAAAGCTGGATTTGATCAATTTACAGCTTGCACAAAGAAAGACTATGAGACGAAAAATGATTCACTGGCTGTTTATCTCATTGTGCGCGGTTCTTGTAACAATTTTTGCGGTCTTAATTGTGTTCCATAGTTCTTACTTAGGTTGGGATTATAGTCATGCGGAAACTGCCGTTATCGGCGTAGCTTTTCACGCATTTGAATGGCTGTTTGTCAGATTTGCGCCGATTATCCTGATAGGGGCAATCGCCGGATGTTTCTTGACACGGAAGAAAGTATAAGATCGCCCGCCTTTCGGCGTCGTTTATACATCAAAATTCCGCTTTGTCGGACTGCCGAAGGGTACTTTGGTAGCAAAAGGGCATACGGCATATCATTTTGGAGAAGAAGTACAGCAGATAGAATAAAAGGTTGGTTAAGTAAAAAATATTGCGTAAAAAATCCACTTTCATCGTAATGACAATCAGCCTGATTTTAACGGCATTTTTATTCGATTTTCCCATTATGCAATATCAAACCTACAATCAAGACGGTGCAATGAAAGGTGGGGAGGGGATCGTCTACGAAAAAGAACAGTATTCGGAATTGTCCGTTACTCTGACAGAGGAATATATCACGGAAACAATTCTTGCAGAACAGCGCCTTCTTGAAAATACATTGTATCACGCAGCCATACGGATGAAATGTGAAAAAAATCTTGTGTGTCGTGGCACAAGGATACCTCGCAAGCCAAAAGGATATCTCCATATAATAGAGATATGCACGAAAAAAATAATCCTCCGTATGATCGCAGTATACGGAGGATTTACTATTTTGTGGGAAAATGCCCGATTGTGCTCCCGTAATTTCAACGGTTTTACTCGCTCGTCCAACAAGCGACAGGCGCGATACCGATAAAAGATCTGGGCACAGAAAAACAGATTTTTAGCGTGTGTATATGTTCATACCGCAACCCCACTGTGCGGCGCAGAGAGCATTTAAGCGTTCTTTTTTTGCGCGATTGCCTGTTTGGCAGCCTCTGCAATATGCGCAGCAGTTAGACCGTACAGCTCCATCAGAGCAGGCACTTTTCCGCTGCGCCCGAACAAATCGCACACGCCAACCCGCCGCACGGGAACCGGGCAATGCTCACTCAGCAATTCTGCTACGGCGCTACCCAGACCGCCGATGATATTATGCTCCTCGGCAGTGACCACTGCACCCGTCTGTGCCGCGCAGGAAAGCAGCAGCGCTTCATCCAGCGGTTTGATTGTTTGCATATCGACAACACGGACGGTGATGCCCTGCGCTGCGAGCTGCTCGGCGGCGAGCAGCGCTTGCTCGACCATAACACCGTTTGCAACCAGCGTACAGTCAGTCCCTTCGCGTAAAACGGTACCTTTCCCGATGGTGAAGACATATTTTTTTGCGTCATATAGCACAGGCGTTGCAAAGCGACCGAATCGCAGGTAAACGGGACCTTCGTGCAGAATCGCCGCTTCCACGGCGGCACGTGCGGCAACTGCATCAGCAGGACAAATCACACACATACCGGGAATCATGCGCATGGCACCGAAATCTTCTAAAGATTGATGCGTGGCACCGTCCTCTCCGACGGTGATTCCGCCATGTGTTGCGCCGAGTTTGACATTCAAATGCGGATAGCCGATCATGTTGCGCACCTGTTCAAAGGCTCTGCCTGCCAGAAAAATGGCAAACGAGCTAACAAAAGGGATTTTTCCCGTTGTTGCCATCCCTGCAGCTGTGGCGACCATATTTCCTTCTGCAATTCCGCAGTCAAAGTGACGCTCGGGATATTTTTCTTTAAAGTAGACGGTTTTGGTTGCTTGCGCCAAATCGGCGTCAAAGACAACAAGCTGCGGATATTTCGCGCCGAATTCCGCCAGTGCACGGCCATAGGCTTCTCTGGTTGCAATTTTTTCTGCCATATTAGCTATCCTCCTTAGTCCCACAAATCCGCTTGTAGTTCTGCAACGGCGCGTTCGTATTGTTCGGCCTTCGGTGCTGCGCCGTGCCATTCAACTGCGTTTTCCATGAAAGAAACACCCTTACCTTTGATACTGTGGGCAAGAATCACACTGGGGCGGTCGGTGACGGTTTTGGCTTGGGTACACGCAGTTTCAATTTCTGTAAGCGCATGGGCATCAATGGAAATGACGTGCCAACCAAAAGCAGAAAACTTTTCCGCCAAAGGAGCTGTGTTCATAATCTGCTGTGTTTCTCCATCGATTTGCAGACCGTTGACATCTACAAAAGCGAGTAAATTGGAAAGACGATAGTGTGCTGCAAACATAGCTGCTTCCCATACCTGCCCCTCATCCAGTTCTCCGTCTCCGAGAATGGTATAAACGCGGTATGCGGCGCCGTCGCATTTTGCGCCGAGAGCCATGCCACAGGCAGAAGAAATGCCAAGCCCCAAAGAACCGGTGCTCATATCAATGCCGGGAATGTGTTTCATGTCAGGATGGCCTTGCAAATAGCTGTCTGCCTGTCGCAGTGTCTGCAGGTCTGCAAGCGGAAAATAGCCGCGCAGCGCCAGAGTTGCGTAAAGCGCCGGTGCGCAGTGGCCTTTGGAGAGAACAAAGCGGTCGCGGTTTGGATCATGTGGGTGCGCGGGATCGATATGCATCTCGCAAAAATAAAGATAGGCGAGAATTTCGGCAATCGAGAGAGATCCCCCCGGATGCCCGGAGGAGGCGGCGTAGATGCCTTGCAGTGCGCCCAAACGAATGCGGGTTGCTGTGTTGTGCAGCAGTTTTGTTTGCTCTTGATTCATGGGTTTATCCTTTCTGTTTGCGGATTAGTTTGCACCTTGTTTGATGAACAGGATCGCATGTTCGCTGTGTGAATGATGCCGCGCGGACACGAGGTAGCGCAGGCACCGCAGCCGATACATTTTTCATAGTCGATTGCGGCAAGTGCACCGGTGACATGTATCGCATCAGCAGGGCACTTCTTTTCGCACAGCCGGCAGCCGATGCAGCCGGCATCACAGTAGTTGCGGGTCAAAGCGCCTTTTTCTTGGCAAGAACAGCCAACCCATTCGCTTGCTTCAAAGGGGACCAAACGAATGATATGTTTGGGACAGGCATCGGCGCACAGTCCGCAGCCGCGACAGGTGCGATAATCCACAAAAGCCACGCCGTTTTGTATCCGGATAGCGCCGAAAGGACAGATGGAAGCACAGCTGCCAAGTCCGATGCAGCCGTTAGGACACAGCTTGTTGCCTCCACCAATGCGGCTGGCAGCCGCACAGTCTGCAGCGCCCTGGTACAAATATTTCAGCTTTGCAACTCCGGCTGTACCGGAACACATGACCTGTGCGCGCATGCGCACGGTTTTTTCTGCTTCCACCCCCATAACAGATGCGATCGCCGAAGCGACCTCCTGCCCGCCAACCGGACAGGCGCTGATTTTAGCTTGCCCTTTTGCAATTGCTTCCGCACAGGCAGCGCAGCCGGTATACCCGCAGCCGCCGCAGTTCGCACCGGGCAAACATTGTTGGATTTGCGGAATACGCGGGTCCTGCTTGACCGCAAATAGGCGGTCTGCTACGGCTAAGAGAATTCCGCTGCAAGCGCCCAGTGCTACAAAGAACAGAACCGCGTACAAGATGTTGCGCAACAGTTCCTCAGAAAACATATGGGCACCTCCTCAGGCAAAGCGGATTCCGGAAAAGCCGGAAAACGCCATGGCAATCAATCCGGCAGTAACCAACACCAGCGGTAATCCGGAAAAAGCACGCGGCGGTTCTGCCAAGGAAAGACGCATGCGTACGCCTGCAAATAAAACGATGGCAAACAAAAAACCGATTGCAGACGCAAAGCCGTAGGCGACCGCATACACAAAGGAGTAATTTTTCTGAATGTTAAGCAGTGCTGCCCCTAACACCGCACAGTTGGTTGTGATCAGCGGCAGATAAATTCCAAGTGCCTGATAAAGGGCCGGTACATATCGACGCAGAAACATTTCAATCAGCTGTACCAGCGCGGCAATGATGAGAATAAAAGCGACGGTTTTCAGATATCCCAGAGAAAGCGGCACAAGTACAAAGTGGTAAATCAACCAGGTTACGGCACTGGAAATTGTCATCACACAGGTGACGGCAAGTCCCATGCCAAGTGCGGTGTCTGGTTTATCGGAAACGCCCAAAAACGGGCAAATTCCGTAAAATTTTGCAAATATGAAGTTTTCCGCCAAAATGGCAGTCAGCATTAAAAGCAGTACATTGCCAATCTCATTCATGTTTGTCTGCTCCTTCCTGCACGGTGGTTCTGCGGCGTGCCGCAGAACGCTGGCGCATCCATTGCAGTAATGCAAGCAACATGCCGAGCGTTAGGAATGCACCTGCCGGTAAAACGAAAATCACGGCGGGTTGATATAAAGGAACGCTGTACCCCAATACGGTGCCGCTTCCGAGCAATTCCCGCACAAATGCAATGATGCAGAGCGCTCCTGTGAAGCCCAGCCCCATGCCAAGTCCGTCCAGAGCCGACGGCAATACCGGGTGTTTTGAGGCAAAGGCTTCTGCACGCGCCAAAATAATGCAGTTCACAACGATCAGTGGAATGTATATGCCAAGACTGCCATACAGCGCGGGTAAGTAAGCATGCATCAGCAGTTCAACGGCAGTGACAAAGCCGGAGATGATAATGATATAGGAAACAATGCGGATTTGCTTTGGAATAAATTTTCGCAGCAGCGAGATGAAAATATTGGAGCAGATCAGAACGGCAGTCGCGGCAAGGCCCATGCCAATTGCATTGGAAAGAGAGGTTGTGGTTGCGAGGGTAGGACACATGCCAAGTAACTGCACAAAGGTTGGATTTTGATCAATCGCACTCTCTTTGAGTTGTCTTAGGACACGATTCATTCTGCGTGCCCCCCTTCTTCAGTCATTGCTGTATAGGCTGCACAAGCAGAAAGCGCATTCTGTGCCCCCTGTCGCACGCCGACAGAGGAGTAGGTAGCACCCGCAATGAGCAATGTCTCTTCGTTTGTATCCGCAAGGCCGGCGTATTTTGAGAGATAGGCCTCGTTTTGCACTTGCAAACCGATACCGGGTGTGTCTGCAATGGATAGGATTTCAATTTTGCGCAGTGTTCCGTCAGCATTTACACCAATCATCATTGTAATATTGTCTGAAAAGCCGGGGCATACGACGGTGCAGCAGTAGCCGAGTAATGTGTCATCTGCGCAGATCTGATAAAATTCTTCCACATTCTGTGTGGTATATTCCGTTAAAGTACATACATTAGCCTGTGGAAAAATGGAGGCAATTGCTCGCTCCTTTTCTTTCTTTTCGTTTGCCGCAATGACCGGCGCGGTCGCACCGTTGACGACCGCCAGAACCAGAGCAATGACGGCAGAGATAATCAATAAAACGGCGCCGGTCTTCAGAACCGATGCGATCGGTGCCGCGCTATTTTTTTTCATGTACGCGCCCTCCGAACCGTTTTGGTTTTGTGGCCTTTTCAATGTAATAGACAAATGTGTTCATAATTAAAATTGCAAAGGAGACACCCTCGGGATATGTCCCAAAATAGCGGATCAATACTGTAATTGCACCGCATCCAACCCCGAAAAGCAGGCGGCCGCGTGCGTTTAGCGGCGTTGTGGCATAATCCGTTGCCATATAAATGGCACCAAGCATAAGACCGCCGCAGAGCAGCTGCGCAAGCATGAAAGAGAAGCGGTCTGTATTGCCGCGGGGGAAGCAAAAGCATAGTAGCGCAACCGTTCCGATAAAGGCAACGGGTGTGTGCCAGGTGATAACGCGGCGTATCAGTAAGTAAATGCCCCCGGCCAGCAGCAGCAGCGCGCTGACTTCGCCAAGACATCCGCCCATATTCCCCAAAAACATGTCCTGCAAAGAGACGTTAGGAAGAATACCTGCTTTTAGATTTTGCAGCGGCGTTGCGGAGGCAACGGCGTCTAACGAAGCGGAAAAAGCACCCAAACGGTCGGTAGTGGGCGCGGTAAACAGCGCCATCTGGCTCGGCCAGGCGAGTGTAAGAAACACGCGCGCACACAGCGCCGGATTCATGATGTTCTTCCCAATTCCACCATATAGCTGCTTTGCAACGATGATTGCAAAGCATGCGCCAACTGCCGGAATCCAAAAGGGAACGGAGGCGGGCAGATTATAGGAGAGGATCAGCCCGGTTACAACGGCGGATAAATCCCCGACCGTGACTGGCTTTTTCAGCAGTTTTTCGTAAAGAAATTCTGACAAAACTGCCATGGCAACCGAGATTGCACACAACGTCAGCGAGCGCAGCCCGAAGGCATAAACACTCCAGGCGAGCGCGGGAAGCAACGCGATAATAACATCCAACATCAGTGAACGGGTGTTGTCTGGATTTTTAATGTGAGGTGAGGAGCAGACGGTCAGCAGCGGTGGATACGACACAACGGTGTCTTCTTGTGTCGGCTGCAGAGGTAATTGAGCCTTTGACGCGACGGTCTTCTCTGTTGCCGAATTTTTCGTATCGCTCACGAGGGCGTCCCTCCTTTCGGTGACTGCGGTGCCAACGGTGTGGGCGTTACTTGGGCTTTGCGCAATGCGGCGTCCATTGCTTTTTGCTTTTCTCGAATTTGTGCTTTCCCTTTGCGGATATACTGCACCAGCGGCACACCGCCCGGGCAATTATAAGAGCAGGTTCCGCATTCTACACAGCTCATAATGTCGTAACGCTGTGCTGCATCATAGTCGCCCAGCTTTGCATAACGCGCAGCGTATACAGGCATTAGGCGCATCGGGCAATTTGCGACACATCTGCCGCAACGAATGCAGACAGGGGCCTGCGCATTGGCAGGGGCCATTTTTTCAGAAAAAACCAAAACGGAGGACGTGCCTTTTGTTACAGGGGTATCAACGTCCCACTGCGCTGTGCCCATCATCGGTCCTCCGTTAATGATTTTAGAGGGTTGCGCCTGTAATCCGCCGCAGGCTGCGATAACATCACGCAGCGGCGTTCCAATCGGAACCAAAAGATTTTTCGGTGTGCGCACACAGTCTCCGTCGCAAGTGAGAATGCGCTCAATCAACGGTAGACCTTGCGCAAACGCCGCGTAAACAGCTGCACAGGTTTCCGCATTGAAAATCACACAGCCTACATCGGCGGGTAGCTTACCGGTAGGTAACTCTTTGCCGGTAAGTGCATAAATAAGCTGTCGCTCATCTCCTTGGGGATACTTCGTTTTCAGCACGGCGATTTTGACGATTGGTGAATCTTTGGTCATATGCCGCAACTTTCGAATAGCATCTGCTTTATTGTCCTCTACGGCGATGGTTCCTTGCCGAACACCGAGCGCGCGCAGAAGAATTTTCAATCCGCCGATTACGGCAGAAGCATTTTCCAGTAGCAGACGATGATTGGCGGTAATAAACGGCTCGCACTCCGCGCAGTTGACAATGACACGGTCTACCTTGCCCAGCGCTGAAGAGAGCTTAGCATATGTGGGGAACATGGCGCCGCCCATACCGCAGATACCTGCTTGGCGGACGGTTTCAATGATTTGCTCCGGCGTCAGTGCGCTGATCTTTCCATTATAGGGTTGCAGAGCCGGATCAATTTGATTCTGCCCGTCGTTTTCAATGGTCACATAGCAGACTTTGGCGCCGCTTGGCGTTGTTTTTTCTGCAATGGAGCAAACGGTTCCGGAAACACTTGCATGCACCGGGCACCCCAGCCCCGTAGTAACAGCACCAATGCACTGTCCGCGCAAAACATGCTCCCCGCATTGCACCAGCGGCGCACATGGCGCGCCGATATGCTGTGCCATGGAAATATAGACTTTCTCCGGAGCGGGCATTGTCTCAATTGGACAATTGCGCGTATTTTTATATTCGCGCACGTGAGATCCACCTCGGAATGTCAGAGCCATCGTCAGACTCACCTCTCTTTTAAAAGCATTTTGCTTTTTTATGCTTAGGTTGTATTTGCAAAAAAACACGTACAGATGTGCATCACGATTCGCCCCTATTCTATCATATCCGTATGAGAAAAGCAAGCATCGGAGCATAAAAGTTTCCCTTCGCGCGGGGGGCTTTGCTGCAATTCGGCGGCAAACGCCAAAACACAGCTGCGCAGCTTTTGTTCAGCGTCGCGCAGCCGACGTCCTGCATGGGTGCCCATGCCCAATTCCCGAATGGTACGTGGTGAAACAGGAACGCAGAGCACGTCGTCTGTTCTGCCGCGAATCATCAGTTCCGTCATCATGGAGACACCAAGCCCACGCCCAACCATACGGATAACAGTTTCATCGTCTACATAAGACGGCTTTGCTCGTAAATGTACGCCACTTTTCTGCATTGTTTTTTCCACATCAATGTCAAAACGTCCATAGGGCATAAGAAAATCCAACCCTGCAAAGCAGGTCAACGGAAAGGAATTAGGATCCTGCAGGGGAAAGTCGCGTGGCAAAATAGCGTACATTTGGTCATCGTACAGTGCGACCCAGTCGCAGTTGCCATATGCCTGTCGGCTGGCAAAGATGACATCTGCTTGTCCTGCTTCCAAGAGTTCAAACGGTTCCAATGCGTGATCCACCATGCGCAGCACAACTTCTGCTTCCGGGCAAATGCGGCGAAATCGGTACAGAATTTCCGGCATCCAATGCATCGCGATACTGGCATACGCTGCAATACGGATGGTTTGCGTTTTTATCTCCCGCAGGGACTGTATCTGATTTTCCAGCTTTGCATTGGTTCGCAAAAAAGCTCGGATGGTAGGTAAGAGGGCTTTTGCTTGCTCCGTTAGGAAAACACCGTTGTGATTGCGTACGAGCAGCGGTAGCCCGATTTCCCGTTCTAAACTGTTCATCATATGTGTCAACCCTGACTGTGTATAGCCGACAACTTCTGCAGCTTTTGCGAAACTCCCAAGATCTGCTGCTGTAACAAGAATTTCGAGTTTTTTGCTGTCCATTCTATACCTCCTATGACACAGGGTATTACATTTTGTCATGGAACCATTATAATCCCCCGCTTCTCAAATTGCAAGACATATGCTACAATAAACCGCGGCAAATTCATACAGGCGCAAAGGAGACATTTTTATGAAGAGTTCTGCGAAAGCAAGATTAACGAAGTGGCAGCGAATCTTAGTTGCCGGGACACTGTTTGGCATGTTCTTTGGAGCGGGTAACCTAATTTTTCCGGTACATTTGGGGCAAATGGCGGGACGCAACGTTTTTTTCGCAATACTTGGGTTTGTGATTACTGCTGTAGGTTTCCCGATTTTGGGCGTGGCGGCTATTGGAAATACTCATGCAGATGGTTTGCAGGGGCTTGCAAATAAAGTGGGCAAAAAGTACAGCATTGTATTTACAAGTCTTTTATATTTGACCATTGGGCCGTTTTTTGCTATTCCCCGCTGTGCGAGCACCTCATTTACAACAGGGATTTCGCCATTGCTCGGAGAGAATATGTCGCAGATGGTTTCGCTGCTTGTATTCTCAGTTGTCTTTTTTGCGTTGGTTCTGTTTTTTTCGCTGCGTCCGGGGAACATTACAGTCTGGATCGGAAAAATGATCAATCCGGCATTTTTGGCGCTGCTTTTTGTGCTTGTAATTGCAGCACTGCGTGCACCTGGGGCCTCTGTTGATGCAATTGATGCGCAGCCAGCATACCAGAGCGGTAGCGGCGCATTTATTTCTGCAATGATTGAGGGCTATGGAACCATGGATGCAATCGCAGGCCTTGCATTTGGCATTGTAGTGATCGATGTCATTCGCCGTATGGGCGTCACGCAGGATGCCGATGTGGCAAGGGATGTGCTCAGTTCCGGCATCTTAACGGGAGCACTGATGGCATTGATTTATGTACTGACCATTTTGATTGGTGCGCAATCGCGTGGGCTGTTTGCGCTGTCTGAGAACGGCGGAATTGCTCTGGCACAGATTTTTCAGCATTATTTAGGAAACGCTGGTAGCATAGTACTGGCGATTACCATTACGCTTGCTTGTCTGAAAACGTCTATTGGGCTTGTAACAAGCTGTGCAGAAGCATTTGTGAAAATGTTTCCGAATTTGTTCTCCTACCGCACCTGGGCGATTATCTTTACCGTGTTTTCTTTTTGTATTTCCAATATTGGTCTGTCAGCGATTATCGGCTATTCACTGCCGGTGCTGATGTTGTTGTATCCGCCGGCCATTACGCTGATATTGTTAGCATTGTGCGGCAAATGGTTTGGCCACGACCGGCGTGTATATATCAGCGTTACTGCATTTACCTGGGCAGCGGCGGTGTTTGATTTTCTGAAAACATTGCCGGATGCTCTTCGTCAGGTGCTGCATTTAGACGGTTTTTTGGCTGTTGTTGCAAAGGTGTTGCCTTTATATGCACAAAATCTTGGCTGGGTCCTTCCTGCATTGTTGGGTCTTGCGGTGGGACTTATCTTGCACCGAATGGCAAAATGGCGTGCAATACCGAACAAAATTGCCGATAATTAAGAATGCGGCGTATTCATGCCGCCCCAAACTGCGTGGATCGTGCAGAAGGCCTTCTGGCGACAGGAGAAGGCAACCTTTTATGCGCAAAACGGGGTGGATATTTCCACGCAGGTGACGCAGAACGGGTATTCGGCGGTAGATGCTGAGCTGGTTGCGGAATATGTCGCAAAGAATCTTTTGACCGATGCCGGGATCATTCAGAGGGTTGTGCGGCAAAACCGGACGCTTGGGCAGAGGATTTGGCAATTCATCAATGACCTGCTCGGAAAGCTTGGCTTTCGGAATGCGAAGGAGAGAGCTTTTCTTTTACGGGCACGCTCTTTGTACAGCGCAGCGCTGCAGGAAACGCAGAGCAGCTTTCGCAATGATCTGCAGATGAGATATAACCGTATGGAGGCTGACATTGCCGAGCTGTTCAGACGCGTGGAAGCGGGCGAGATCTCCGAGGAGGACGCGCGGGCTGCCTATGATGAGATCTATGACCCTGAGGCGGATATGGCGCATGGCCCCGGAAACGATATCCTGCAAAACAGCTATGTGGGGAAAGATGCAAACGGCATTGAGATCTATGAAACCTCGGAGGCTGTCAAAAACTTGCCGAGAAAAGAGAAAATGCAGCTGTTTCTGCAGCTGATGACAGACGAATACCGTGGAAGAACGGCAAAATTTACAGACGGGAACGGCGTTGTGCATTATGCAATTTTTGACAAAGACGATACCAAAAAGAATATTTACGGGGATAAGAGATCCTCTGCCAGAGGTTGGTATGCTAAAATCAACACGGGAGCGGACGGCAGCATTTTCGAACTGGTAGAAAATGCAACATATAGCGGAGCGAAAAAAGAGTCAGGAAAACAGACCAAAACACACAAGGATGTTTTGGGGTGGGATTATTATGTAAAGACGGTACAAATAGACGGAGTATTCTACAGAGTGTTTGCAAACGTAAGAAAAAAGCCGAACGGAGAGTTTGTTTACTCCATTCAGCTCAACGAAAGCAAAGAAGGCAGAAAAAAAGTACCGGCACCACCCCTCGACTCCGACCAGCAGAAAACTGCCGACAAGTCTGGCCCGACAAACGAAAAGACGCAGTCGGGAACTGATTGGGCGTTCACCGATACCACTGACAGTATAGCACAGATGTCAGAATCTGTCAATAGGGAAATTCAGGAAAGCAAGAAGTGGACGACGCAGTATTCGATCAGCCCGAATTTGGAAAATGAGCTGCTTGAAGTGCTCAAGGACACATTCGAGAAGAGAAGGAATGAGGTGTATATCGGAACTACGTCAAACTTTTTGACAAAGCTGCTCGGCGTAGATTCCATTCCCGTTACTATGCCGCCGAGAAAAGCATACGCAGCGATGGTATCAGAAGCAAGAGCAAGGGCAGATATCCGTTTTCACAGAGATCTGAATTATCACGAGCTTGGCCTAAACGGCTTGATGCGTGCGCTGGAGGCTTCCGAGAATCCCGTTGCAGTTTTTGCCGCAAGGTCGGATGGCAAGGAAAAGCGCGCAAACTCACTGGTTCTTGTGACGAATGAAACGATGCGCGGAAAAAACATTGTGGTTGTGGAAGCAATCGAAACAAAAGGGAGACTAAACCAAAAGAAGATTGAAGCCAACAAGGTGGTGACGGCCTATGACCGCGGGGCTGTAATGGCGGATCTGATGGAGGCATATGCCGACAATCGGCTTTTGTATCTTGACAAAAAAAGAAGTCAGGAGATTCTTGCTGGGGGGAACGCGTCCAATTCGCGAACGGCCATACAAAGAATCAATACTGACTTTACTAACAATATAGCGAATTTTCTTGCAAATGTCAAGTGGGAAAAGCAGGAAAATAAAAAATTTTTGTTTGAGACGCCGACCGCAACCAAAACCCAGATGCAGCTTGCCATGGAGGAGGCGCAAAGAAAAGCGGCGGAAAAGGAGCGGCAGCACTCCTACAGCCCAAAGACGACGGAAGAGAAACGGGACATTGTGGGAGCCTTCCGGCAGTTTTTGAACGGAGAAATTGACAAGGCAGCACTGCGGGAGAAGATCGGAACGGACAAAATCGGCACGGCGCTGGACACAAACCTTTGGACGGGGCAGCGAGAATATTTGCCGAGCGGGACGGACATCATGGCCGAGCGGGTTGTGAGAGACGCGCACAAAGAGGGAATTTCCGTGGATGAATACCTGCGGCAAAACGCGGAGCACTACACGGACGAAAACGGCGAATACAACAAAATTGCGATGACGGCGATTGCGCTGGAGCGCAAAGAGATCAGCCCGGACGGGAGTTATAGCAGTGCGGAGATCAGGCAGGCGATTGAGGATGTGTGCGGACCGCTGCAAGCGTATCCGGCCATAGAGGAAGGAAGGATGGACTTTGTCAAATACGACAAAAAGCGTCGGGCTGCGCTTTGGCAGATCTTTTCAACAGCAACCAGCGCAAAAAACAACCCATATGATGAAGAAACAGGGAACAAGGTTCTGCAGGAAAAGACAGCGCTGAAATCTAAAACAGAGGAATAACAAAAGCAAAGACAGCGACAAAGAATAAAGCAAGGACTCCCGGATGGGGGCCTTGCTTTTTTGCTTTTTTTCGGCATATTGTGCCCAATTTGTGACCAATAAAATAGGAAAACCCTTGAAAAATCAAGGGTTTTCCAATGTGGCGGAGAAGGAGAGATTCGAACTCTCGCGCCGCTTTCACGACCTACACCCTTAGCAGGGGCGCCTCTTCACCAGCTTGAGTACTTCTCCAACATTCGGTGAAAAGAAAATATAATATACCAAGAGCATTCGGTTTGCTATACCAAACGTTACGGCAGATATACCTTGCACGCTCATCTATTATAGCATATCGCCAGACCGGATTGCAAGAGCTTCTTATAAAAGTCACAAAATATTCATAATTGGAAAACGCAGGTCACTCTTCTGCTGTCTTGACAGAGAGAATTATGTTTTTTTCCAGGGACGTTTATCTTTTAGTTCTTCCCACAGCGTACAATAACTTGCGTGCCGTTCTGCTGCGATCACGCCGGAGCGTACAGCTTCCCGCACGGCACAACCCTGCTCTTTGGTATGTGTACACTTTTTAAAGCGGCAAGCGCTGAGAAATGGACGAAATTCCTGAAAAGTTTGCGGCAGTGCCTGCAGCGGTATAAAGTCGAAATGCACAAAATCTAACATGGAAAAGCCCGGCGTATCTGCAAGAAAGCCACTTTGTGTCCCCGGTAGCAATGTTTGCAGCGGATACAAAGAAACGGCGCGTGTGGTATGCTTGCCGCGTGCAATCTTTTCGCTGATTGCGCCGGTGACCAGGTGCAATGTCGGAAACAGGGTGTTCAGCATTGTGGATTTTCCGACGCCAGAAGGGCCGCAAAAAGCAGCGATTTTTTCGGTGCATTGCGACCGAAGGTACATAATGAGGGGCTCTGTGCCGGTTCGATCAACTAAATCTGTCAGAAAAACTGTATATCCTGCGGCGCTGTAAATATGCTGCAGGTATTCTGCTGTTTGCGGCGCGTTATGATATTTGTTGACAATTAAAACAGGAGTAATTTCATGATATTCTGCAATGGCAAGCAATTTATCAATGTATAAAAGATCGGGGGCAGGATCTTTGGCAGCAACCGTTAAGGCAAGCACATCCAAATTTGCAAGTGCCGGGCGCAACAATGTGCAACGGCGAGGGAGTATTTGTTCAATACGCCATTCGTTTTGCTCGTTTTCTCGGAGAATCTGTACGCGGTCGCCTGCTAATGGGCGAATGCCCGCATGCCGAAAGGTTCCTCTTGCGCGACAGCAGACGGAAAGTCCTTCTGGGGCAGTGTATACCTCATACAGCCCCCCCACAGTACTGCATACGGTGCCAGTATACTGCGTGGTTGTAACGGCTTTGACACTCATTCCGTTTGCCCTGTTGCGGCGGCAGGATCTTCATATTGACTGCCTCCGCTGACCTCAAAATCAATCGATGCGCCCGTTGGGACCTCCGTGCCCTGTGGACGGCTCTGGTTGATAACGCTGCCATGCGGCAAATCACTTTTTACATAGGTTACTTTGCCTAGAGATAAAGAGGAGGTGTACAGCAGTCTCAGTGCCTCCGCTTTTTCCCGTCCGCGAAAATCGGGAACAGTTACATATTCAATTTTTTGCCCCTTGGAAACGATTAGTGTGACAGTATCGCCGGAGGTAACGGTTTCACCTGCAGCCGGTTCTGTTCTTATGACATATCCTTCCAAAACGGTATCGTTGTATTCTTCGGTTACACTGCTTTGTAGACCGAGCTTAGAAAGTTCTAAAGAAACAACGCGCGCATCCAAAACCGAATAGTTTTCCAGTGCAAAAGATTGTGCTCCACGCGAAAGTGTAAAGGTGATTTCACAAAGCTGCTTGCCTGCGATCACGTTACGCTGCTCCCCCGGCTTTGGGTCTTGTTTGAGAATGGTGTCGGGGGTGGAAGCGGGGTCATACTGATACTCAATGCTGACGTGGTATTCTTCCGGTATGGATGCTTGCATTGCAGCATCGTATACTTTCCCCACAAAGTTTTCCACCTGAATGGTTTGCGCTGCCTCTGCCTGCTGCGCTTTGATGACACGGGAAAGGATATAAAACCCTGTAATGGCGCCGACCAGCAAAAAAGCGGTCAACACGCCGGTTATGATCGGCAGCATGGTTGCTTTTTCTTTTCGCTTGCGGATCGGCATAAGATCGTCTTCGTCCTCCGTCACTGGTGCGCCGGACAAATTAAACAGTGTGTCCGGGTTGTTCTTAAATGCGACAATTTGCCGCAGCATTTCTCTTGCACTTTGATAGCGCCTGTCCGGATCCTTTTCCATGGCACGCAATATAATTTGCTGCAGACCGAGCGGTAGATCGGGACACAGTTCCCGTGGCGGCTTTGGCTGATTATGAATCTGCATTAGTGCGACACTGACTGGGCTTTCCGCATAAAAGGGCAATGTGCCCGTTACCATTTCATACAGCATAACACCGACGGAGTATACATCCGAACGCGGGTCGATCGGCCTTCCGCTTGCTTGCTCAGGGCTGATATAGTATACGGTTCCGATGGCTTTGTCGGTTACTGTTACGGTTTCGGCACTGGGGAGTTTTGCAATGCCGAAATCTGCTACTTTGATCATGCCGTTTTTCAGTAGCATGATATTTTGCGGCTTAATATCGCGGTGGATGATGCCTTTGGAATGGGCATGGTCCAACGCTCGCAAAATTTGCTCTGTGAAGCTGATGGCTTCCCGGACAGGCAACTTCTCTTTGCGTGTCATATAGTTTTTCAGTGTGATACCGCGGATGTGTTCCATAACAATGTATTTCAGATTGTCACGGACAGACACATCATAAATGCTGACGATGTTTGGATGAGAAAGCATGGAGACAGCTTTGGATTCATTGATGAAGCGCTTGACCGAGGTTGCATCGTCATTGATAGCGTCTTTAAGCATTTTAACGGCTACAGTTCGATGCATTAAGAGATCTTCCGCTTCAAAAACAACTGCCATGCCGCCCAGGCCGATCATACGTTGGATGCGGTATCGTCCATCGAACACTTTCCCGACGTATTTTTCGTAATTTTCCATATTCGATACGCACCTTTCTACGCTTTGGTTTGTGCTGCGTCTGCAGCGGCGGCTGATTCGTAGCCAACGACCAGCGCTGTAATATTGTCGCCGCCACCCGCTTCATTTGCCAAGGAGATCAGAGCACCGACCCGCGCAGTTAATGCGTCTTGCGGGCAAAGAATGTCACTATGCGCTCCCGTAACGGTTTCATATAGCTGTGAAGGGCTCAAATAGTTGGAAAGTCCGTCGGAACAGAGCAGCACATATCCGCCCTGTGGGCAAAGCGGTGTGGGAAAAATATCGGCTGCAACATTTTTTTCACCGCCGATGCAGCGTGTTATAACGTTTCGATTGGGATAACGTTTTCCCTCGGCTATCGTCAGCTTTCCACTGTCGATCAAGTGCTGTACCAGAGAATGATCTCTTGTAATCTGCAAAGGCGAACCGTTTGCCATGTGATATAACCGACTGTCCCCAACATTGACGGCATACATCATTCGTTTGTAGAACAGTGCAGCGACGAGTGTTGTTCCCATGCCGTGCAGGGTAGCGTCGCAAAGAGCTTTTTGCCAAACGGCAAAATTTGCATCGTTTACGGCGTGTGCTAGAGCAGCGGTAATTTCCCCAACGCTTGGAACAGTGTTTCCAAATGCATCAAAGAAAAGCTCACAGCGTTTACAGAATGCCTCCAGGGCGACAGCACTTGCAACCGCGCCGCCGCGAGCGCCGCCCATTCCGTCGCAGACAACACACAAAAGTGCATCGGATGCGATGGTGCGGCAAGCAAAGCTATCTTGATTGCTGTTACGTTTTTTCCCGATATCGGTCATTCCGTAATATCGCATCGGCGATCTCCTTTCTTGCCGTCTATGCAGCGCTGTTTTGTTTTTGGAGGGAAGGGGGCGGCGGGTGGTGCAACGGGCTGAGGGGTGGCTTTTTGCTGTTTTTGCAAAAAGCGTGCGCGCAGCTGTCCGCAAGCGGCATCAATGTCCTGTCCGAGTCGCCGACGTACGGTTGCGGTAATTCCGCGTTCTTGCAGTGCAGCGGCAAATGCCTTTATTCGTGCCGGCTGAGCGGGGGAAAAGCCGCGTTCTGCAACGGGGTTGACAGGAATCAGATTAACATGCAGCGGCATGCGTCTGCCTGTGTGCCGTAAGAGTGTATCGCCAAGCGCTTTTGCTTGAGCGAGCGTGTCGTTTTTGCCGTGGATTAGGGTATATTCAAAAGAAACGCGGCGCCCGGTTTTTTCAAAATAACGAACAGTAGCGTCCAAAAGTGCGGCGATGTTCCATTTTCGGTTGATCGGCATAATCTCCGAGCGCAGTGCGTCAGAAGGTGCATGCAGCGAAACAGAGAGTGTAATTCCCAACGCCTGCTGCGCCAGTGCGTCGATTCGGTCGACAAGACCGCAGGTGGAAAGAGAAATATGACGCAGGCCGATGCACACGCCGGCAGGGTCGCTGACCAGGTGTAAAAAACGCAGTACATTTTCGTAATTGTCCAGTGGTTCACCAATCCCCATCAGAACAACGCCGTCTATCCGCTTTTGCAGGTCTTTGGCAGCAATGAGAATTTGCCCAAGCAGCTCCGAGGGGGCAAGGTCGCGTACTTTGCCGTGCAGTGTAGAAGCGCAAAAGCGGCAGCCCATACGGCATCCGACCTGAGAGGAGATGCATATGGTTGTGCCGTGGTGATATTGCATCACAACACTTTCAATGATTTCGCCGTCGTGCAGACGAAAAATATATTTGACTGTACCGTCTGTTGCACTGATCAACTTTTGTGCGATTGTGGGGAAGCGCAAGGGAGCCTCAGTTTGCAGGCGAACACGTAGCGCATGAGGCAGGTCAGTCATTTCTTCATATTGGCACCCGCGGTGGAGCCAGGAGAAAATTTGCTTTGCACGGAAGACGGGCAGTCCTGTGCTTTGGCAATATTGCCTTAGTTCAGACGGCGTCATAGACAAAAGATCCGGCCGGTCGTCATGTTGCATGGGACAGTCTCCTTTCGACAAAGAGGATCATTGCATTCTCCGTAGTTTGGCAATATAAAATCCGTCTAAACCGGGCATTTCATCCGGAAGCAATGTGGCATATCCGTTGCACAAACGGGTACCGATGGAAAAGGAATCTTTTTGAAACAGCGGGTTGCGCTGTAAAAAAGCCTGTATTTGCTCTTCGTTTTCTGCAGCATTGAGGGTACAGGTGGCATATAGCAGCGTGCCACCCGGCTTGACATACGGAGCGCAGGCATCCAAAATCCTTTTTTGCACATCCGGCAGACGTGCGATTGATGTGGGGTCTTTATCCCGAATATCCGGCTTCTTGGATAAAACACCAAGCCCGGAACACGGAACATCGCAAAGAACCCGGTCGAAGGCCTGTAAAAGCGCTGTATCTGGTACGCCGCTGTCCCGTTGCTGTGTTTGTATACAGTCAAGTCCCAACGCTTGTGCACCACGTTGTACCAGCGCCAGTTTGTTTTCATGTAAATCACATGCTATCAGCGTGCCGCGGTTTTGCATACATAGTGCTGTGGCAAAGCTTTTGCCGCCGGGGCAGGCACAGGCGTCTAAAACGGTGTCTCCCGGCAGTGCACCAAGTGCACAGGCGGCAATCTGCGAGGCTTCATCCTGTACAAAACACAGCCCCTGTTGCAATGGGGAAATTTCAGAAAGCGGCACGTGTTCTCGCAAACGCACGCCGTACGGGCTGTATGTTGTTGGAATGGCGTCTATGCCATCTTGCATAAGACGTCGGAGTAACTCTTCGCGAGAGAGACGCTGTGTATTTGTGAAAAGTGTCAATGTGGGCGGTACCGAAAAACCGTGCAGAATCTTCTCCGTACGGGACAGGCCGTATTGGCGGACAAACAGGTCGCATAGCCATGCGGGGTATGCATAGGTTATGCTGAGATATTGTATAGGATCTTCTGTTTGTTTGGGAAAGGGAAGCGTTGCTTTGCGTCGCAGATAGGCACGCAGTACGGCATTGACAAAGGGAACGGCATCGTTCCGTGCAAATCGCCGTGTCAACGCGCCTGCGTCGTACAAAACGGCATAAGCAGGAATGCGGTCCATATAACAAAGCTGATAAAGGCTCAGGCGCAAAATTCGCCGAATATTTGGGTCAATTTGCTCCAGGGGCCTGTCGCTGAGCAGAGAAAGGATGTAGTCGAGCGTAATTCGACGCTCTACGGTTCCGTACAGCAGCGCGGTATACAATGCGCGGTCTGCCCCTTGCAGTGCGTTGCGGCGAATAGCCGCATCCGCTTCAATATTAAGATATTTAGATCCTGTTTCATATTTTTGCAAAGAAACAAAGACAGCTTCACGTGCTTTCACAAAGATTCCTCATTTAGTTGCGGTCGTTTTTAAGCAAGATTGTAAATATGCGAAAAACCTGTAGAAGGGTTGTCAGCATAGATGCAACATAGGTCAAAGCCGCGGCAGAAAGAACATTGCGCGCACCGCGCAGTTCCGTATCTGTCAGAATCGCGCTGCTTTGCAGCGCGCGGAGTGCCCGGTGGCTGGCGTTAAACTCTACCGGAAGTGTTACAAGTTGAAAAAAGGCAATCATGCAATACAAAAAGAATCCAATATAGGCAACGATAATTAACTGCTGCGAAACAGCACATAAAAGCAACCCCGCGATGAAAAGTAGGATAGACCACTTGGAAGCAAAATTCGTAGCGCCGATAATAGCACTGCGCAGACGGATTGGGGCGTAGCCCGTGGCGTACTGCACGGCATGTCCCGCCTCGTGGGCCGCAACGCCGACGGCCGCAACTGTGCTGGCACCGTAAACACGCTCAGAAAGGCGGATGACATTGGTGGCAGGATCAAAATGGTCGGTTAGTTCACCTGGGATGGCTTCAATGCGTATGTTTGTAACGCCGTTTGCCTGTAAAATCCGTTGCGCGGCCTGTGCACCGGTAAAACCGCTGCTACAGCGCATGGCAGAATATTTTGTAAAATTTGTTTTGACTTTGATTTGCGCAAACAGCGCCAGTGCAAAGATTGCGAGCAGTGCGAGAAAGTATAGCGGTGAAAGACCGCTGTATCCGTAATAATAGCTACCGTAATACATGGGCATGGCTCAACCCTCCGCTTGCATAAATCGGTCACCGGTGGCGATTTGGCGGCCGTTGATAAAGGCGGCGGCATCCATTTCCGCCTTACCGTCTGGTTTTAAACGCAGCAATTCCAGTGCACCGTTTCCGCAGCGCACGGTGATGCTGCCGTTACAAGCAGACAAAACCGTGCCAAACGGCGCTGTTTTGCTGGTTTCAACTGCGCGGGCATCAACAATTTTGATGCGGCGCACACCCTGTTTGGTTTGTAAAAATGCTGCAGCTAACGGCGCAGGGGAAAGCGCACGAATTTTACATGCAAGCATGGCGGCCGATTGCGAAAAATCTAAGCGACACTCTTCCTTTTCGATCTTCGGCGCGTAACTTGCCAGGTCGTTTTCCTGTGGTATGGGGCGCGCTGTTCCGTCGCGTAGGGAAGGGATTACCTCTGTCAGCAATGCGGCACCGACAGCTGCCATACGGTCATGCACAGTACCATAGGTATCTTGTAAGGTAATGGGAAAAGCAGATTGTGCCAAGATTGCGCCTGTATCCAATCCCTGCTCCATATACATAATCGTAACGCCTGTTTTTTCTTCGCCCTGCATGATTGCTCTTTGAATCGGTGCGGCACCACGGAAATGCGGCAGCAGTGAACCGTGCACGTTAATACAGCCAAGCCGTGGATACGTGAGCACCTGCTGTGGCAGTAGCTTACCGTAGGCAGCTACAACGATTAACTCCGGGGCGGCAGCGCTTAGATCACGCATAAAAGCGTCATCGCGTAGCGTCTGCGGCTGTAAAATCGGCAGTGCCAAAGACTGTGCATATGCTTTTACGGCGCAGGGCAACGTTCGATTTCCTCTGGCACAGGGTTTGTCTGGCTGGCAGACAACGCCGACAATTTCCCAATCCTGTCGCGCGGCCTGCGTGTAAAGCGCCTGCAGCTGAACCTGCGCAAAGGCGGGTGTTCCCATGAACAAAATTCGAAGTGGCATGCTTAGTTCTCCTTTGTATGGGCTTGCGGCGTGAGCATTTCGGCATGGTCTGTAAAAAGGATACCGTCTAAATGGTCTATTTCATGACAGAAAGCTTGTGCCAACAGCCCGTGTGCGGTATACTCATATGTTTTTCCATCGCGTGCAAGCGCACGAACAGTAACCTGCTCCGGCCGAACGGTGAATCCTTGCTTACCGGGAATGGATAGGCAGCCTTCCAACACACGCTGTGTTCCCTGCCGATTTGTTATTTCGGGGTTGATGAGCTCATATACTTCGCCCGGTTCCGTTTCGACAACTACGACACGCCGCAAAACACCGACTTGCGGTGCGGCAAGACCGCATCCATCTGCGCGGCGCATAGTTTCTGTCAGATCGTCCAACAGCTCCAGAATATGGGGCGTGATTTGTGTAACAGGACGGCTCTTCAACCGCAGTGCGCGGTCTTGCTCCGTCAGAATTTTTCGTATTGCCATGATATAACCTCTTTTCAGGGTGAAATTTCAGGGATACAAAACCATGCTATTACAAATTTGCCGGATCCATTGTAAGACTGAGGTGTATGCTATCCCATGCAGCTCCGTACTCTTGCATAAGCAAGGCAAACAGTGCACGTGTGCGGGGATTGCTGCGGCATTTCACAATCAGCCGCTTACGACAAATTTCATTGACTCGGTAAATTTGTGCTTCAAACGGGCCAAACAGTTCCAGCGGCACATCGGCATAAGCGGCGCCGCTTTGCGTTTCTGCTTGCAGCCGTTGCGTCAATTGTTGCATTGCTGTTTCCAGCAGAGCTTCATTTGTGCCGGAGACGGAAAACAGCGCTATATTGCAAAAAGGCGGAAACGCAAGCGCGCGCCGCAGCGCAATGGCGCCATCATAAAAAGCCTGATAATCCTGCGCAGCGGCTAAACGCAGTGTTTCATTGTCCGGATTATAAGTTTGAATCACTGCACGTGCAGTGCCGCCCGCACGTCCGGCTCGCCCGACGACCTGTGTGATTAAGGAAAATGCCCGTTCTTTTGCACGGTAGTCGTCTTGTGCCAACAATGCGTCCGCTTGCAATACGGCAGAAAGCGTCACATTTGGAAAATCATGTCCTTTGGTTACCATTTGTGTGCCAAGGAGAATATCTGCTTCTTTGGCACGAAATGCGCGAAGTATTTCCGTGTGCCCGTTTTTCTGCCGGGTGGTATCTGCGTCCATACGCAGAACTTTTGCGTGCGGCAACAGGCGATGTAGAACATCTTCTGCACGTTGCGTGCCGGCACCGAAATATTTCAGATGCACAGAACCGCAGGCGGGACAGCTTTGCGGCTTTGGTAAACGATAGCCGCAATAGTGGCAAAGCAACACCGTATCTTCCGGCACGCCGTGCGCATCATAACTGATTTTGCGGCGAGACTGCGGCAGATGCGCAGTAAGCGTCACGCTGCAATGCGGACAAACGAGGGGTTCCCCGCAGGAAAAGCATGCTACGTAATTATGATAACCGCGGCGGTTTAGAAATAAAATGCTTTGCTCTCCCGCTTTTTCATTTTTCTGCAGCTCGCGCAGAAGCGGTGCGGAAAGGAAGGAAGTGGTATCGTCTTCGCGGTTTTCCTGTCGCATATCGGCAAAGAGAACTTGCGGTAGGGCCGCACCGCCATATCGACTTTGCAATTTGAACAAGGAATAAATGCCTTGCTGGGCTTTGTAGTAGCTTTCCAAACTTGGTGTTGCAGAAGCAAGCAACAAAAGCGCACCGTTTTTGGCGCAGCGATAGCGTGCTGCATCGCGTGCGTGATACTTCGGGTCTTGCTCAGATTGATATGTGTGTTCCTGTTCTTCGTCGATGACGAGCATCCCAAGGGATGGAACGGGAGCAAAAACCGCGGAACGTGTGCCGATTACCAAATCAACCTCTCCATGGCGAATACGCCGCCATTCATCCAGTTTTTCCCCTTCGGATAGGGCGGAGTGCAGCACAGCGACGCGGTCTTTATAATACGCACAAAAGATTTGCAAGGATTGTGGGGTTAAAGCAATTTCGGGAACCAGCAGAATAATTTGTTTGCCGTCTGCAATGACGCGGTCGCACAGTGCTTTGATGACGCGTGTTTTCCCACTTCCCGTCACGCCGTATAAAAGAGCGGCATGCGCCGTATGTTCAGCGAGCAGCGCAGCCAATCCTTCGAAAACACTTTGTTGTTCGGCATTTAAAATATTGGGGTCCTGTGTGGCGTGCGCCGGGCAAAAGGGGGATCGATTTTGTGCGATGCGCTCCATGCGAATTATTTTATTTTTTTCCAACAGATGTAACTGCGGTGCAGTAACACCGCAATTTTTCGCAAGTGTTTGTGTGTCTGTCGGACCGTGCTCCAGCAGATACTGCAAAGCAGCGGGATAGACGGTAGAGCGCGTGCGCAGACCGTATTGTTTGCGCAGAACACTGTCTCCGGCGGCAATGGCGTATGCGTGTTGCGCAGAAATTTGTAAAGTGACACGCTGCAAATAGCGAATATCTTCTTTCTGCACCGCTTTCCATGTTTTCGTAAGATAACCACCACGCACCAATTGTGCAAGGTACGGATCTTTGGCATGAGGCTGTGGAGTGTGTGAAGATGCGGTTGCATTTTCCTGTGTCTGGGGCAGCAACGAGAGATACAATATCGTCTGCGGTGCATCGGCCCCGTACCGTTTCAGCAACGCATTGTATTTTTCCGGACGCGCGGTGTAGCATACCTGTGGTCGAACAACCGACAGAGAAGGAAGCATACAGCGCGCCGCTGCGCCAAAAGAGCAAAAACAATGCTCTTTCAGATACGCGCATAAACCAAGCAGCTCTTGTGATAGGCTATAAAGCGGCGGCAGTAGCAGGTCGATTGCCTTGATTTGCTCGCGCGCACATTCATCTTGTAACTGCGTAATAATTCCGTAGCGGCGGGTATTGCCTTTGCCGAATGGCAGCAGCGCAACGCTACCCGGAGCAGCCTGTGCCTGTAGGGCGGTGGGAATGGAATAAACGAAGGGGCGATCGGCATGAAAGGGCAGATCTAAAATATATACCTGCGCAAAGCCTTTCATACAGATTCACCCCCAAAACTCCCGCTTTACGCCTGCTGCGGCTGTGCTTGCTTGGTTTCTTCCTGCGCGGCCGGTGCAGATGCGCCATCCGTCGATTGCGCGGGAAAGACGATTTTGACATCTCCCTGGTTGATCAGTCGGATTGCGTTTTTCACAGCCTTCTCATCTCGAATATCTTTGTTAATCATAGAAGCGAGCGACTTGGTGGTTTCTTTGCGTGCAATCAGCTCCTCAGCCTCCCGTCTTTGCACAACGTATTGGTCTGTGACCATACGTGCACATTTTGCACATGCGATACAAAGTGCATAACGGTTGAATTTTCCTTTGGTTAAATCCTCAATAGACGGATAAATCATGATATTATATTCTCCTCTCTTATTTCACACAGGTTTCCTTGAAAAACCGAGCGGCGAATTGCTCCATTCGCGTGGTGCGGCACTGTTCCGCACGGATAATTTGTGCAATTTGTTCAGCTGCGGCTTCGATGGCGCCGTCCTCATTGATGACAATATAATCGTATGCATCAATTTGTGCGATCTCGCGACGTGCTTGTTCCATGCGGGCTGCTACGATCTCATCGCTATCAGTGCCCCTGGCACGCAGGCGCTCTTCTAAAATATGCGCATTGGGGGGCATGAGAAAGATCAGAACAGAATCCGGCCGGCGTTTGCGGATTTGTAACGCACCCTGTACTTCGATTTCCAGCAATGGGTTTTCACCGTTTGCGATGACGTTTTCCACAAATGCAGCAGGGGTTCCGTAATAATGCCCTACATATCCGGCATATTCCAGCAGCCCACCCGAGTTGCGCAACGTCTCAAATTCACGGTCTGTAATGAAAAAATAGTGTTTGCCGTGTATTTCATCCGGCCGTGGCGCGCGCGTGGTTACGCTGATGGAAAGGCGAAATTGCGGATATCGTCGCAGCAATTCCTGCACAACCGTTCCTTTCCCGCTGCCGGAGGGGCCGGAAATCACAACGGGAACGCCCAGCTTCCCGGTCTTTTCGATATTTTGCATATAGTTAAGTCCTTTCCGATGCTGTCTGTGTGGCAGCCTGTGACAGATCTGCCGGCTGTGTCTGGGGCTGGAGTGTATCGCCTTCCTCTTCCTCTTCTTCTTCTTCTTGTTGTTCAGCATCGTCCCAGCTGTCATTGAGACGGGTAGAAATGGTCTCTGTTTGAACCGCAGATAAAATAACGTGGTCGCTGTCTGTGATTAAGACGGCGCGTGTACGTCTGCCGCAAGTGACGTCAATGATGCGCCCTGCATCCTTTGCATCCTGTATCAGACGCTTGACCGGTGCACTGTCCGGTGCAACAACTGCTACAACCCGATCGCAAGCCACCATTTACCGAATCCGATATTGATAAATCGCATCGTTTCCTCGCCTCACTGTTATTTTTTATTATTCAATATTCTGAATTTGCTCGCGAATTTTTTCCAGTTCATTTTTCATCTCAATGACGAGCTTTGTTATTTCCAAGCTATTTGCTTTGGAACCGATTGTGTTGGTCTCCCGATTCATCTCCTGCAACAGAAAATCCAATTTACGGCCCACCGGTTCTTCCGCCTGCAACATCTTGTCAAATTCTTCCAGATGACTGCGCAAGCGGACTGTTTCTTCATCCGTTGCCACACGGTCTGCATAAATGCCAACCTCCGTGAGAATTCTGCTGTCATCCGCCATCAAAGCATTCTGTGAAAGCAACTGCCGTATTTTTTCCTGCAAGCGTAACTGATATTTTTCAACGCTCTGTGTGCTGAGCGCTTCAATGCGCGGCAGATAGGCGGAAAAATGTTCTTTTTTTGCTGCCAAATCTGCACAAAGGCGGGCGCCTTCTGCAGCGCGCGCTTCCAAAAAGTGATCAACCGCGCGGTCTAATACCTGTTGTACGGCCTCCCAATCGCGCGCCTGGTCTGTAGGAGCTTTTGCAGTGACAAACAAGCCCGGATTCGTCGCAACACGCATGAGTGTTCGATCATCCTGCAAATCAAAACGCTGCATAAGGGCATCCAGCGCCTCCAGATAGCTTATTGCATAGGCAGTATCCAAACGGACGGCTGTTCCGCTGTCGGAAAGATTTTCTATGCTCAGAAACACTTCCAGCTTGCCGCGTGCGATTCCGCGCTGCGCAACGTGCGTGCGGATTTTATCTTCCAGAAAGGAATACTGACGTGGCAGCTTTACTGTGCAGTCGAAATATCGGCTGTTTACACTCTTCAGTTCTACGCGAATGTCAAGATCGTTAAGCAAGGCACGTTCTGTGCCGTATGCTGTCATACTGCGCAGCATTCTGTTCTCCTTTATTTGCTCCGGTTTGCATACAGGCAAACCGATACATAATATATACTCTATTTTACATCATAGACGGTTCTTTGTCAAGGAAAAACACCAACGCAAGCCTGTTTGCTTTACAGGCGAGCCGCCCGCCGTACACCGGTTGAAAGACGGCAATACAGCGGGCGGTTTATGGAGAAAAGGAAACTGTTTTTCGATATGGTGCGTTTTAACCTGTTACGGCAAAGAGCACCTTACCCAAAGCAAATAATACTGCGGAAAGAATTAAAAAAATGAGCACGAAGGTGTTGACGCTTTCTTTCCAGCGTAGTGCCAAAATAACAGAATCCAGTACGGCGGCAAGCAGCATGGGGATCCATCGCAAAAGATTTTCTCCTTTCCCGACAAACAGATCTCGGAGCATCCAAGTGAAAAAGAATACAAGTACCAGTGCGGCAACCGCTTCAATACAGTGAAACAACGCTGCATGCTGTATTTTGGACGGATACATCACAGGAATCGCCATAGAAAAGACAATTAAAAACAGCAGTGAATACCAAAGTCTGAAAGGGTGTGACGCGCCGGCACTGCACTGCACAGTACGCAAAACCATTGCGAGAATCAGCATTCCGTAGGATGCAAACTGTACCGGTGCGACTGTATAGGCTGTATGCACCATGCCACTTAGCAACAGCACACCGGCAGTCAGTGTCAGCATTGTATAATCGGCACAAATATGTTGTTGAAACAGGGAGAGCCAAAAACTGCGATTTGCACATATGAGTAACGCGGCAGTCGCAAATAAAGAAAAAATGGTAAGTATATTCACATACCCGTCAAATCGCGAACCGAACGGACTGTGTGCAACGTCGGAACAGGCCCGAACGACGCTTTGTGTCCGTTCCGCAAAGAGAATTAAGAAATAGGCTAGGAAAAACCAAGAAATAACTGTATTCATAGATTTGCTTTGAGATATTTGCATCCCATGCTCCTTTCTCGTTTCGCAGCTGAGCAACAAAACGCATTGTCATATCAGACAGTACTATCATAACACTAAATGTCGTATAATACCAGCATAAGCTGAAAAAAACAAAAAATATAGCGGTGAATTGTCAAAAGAATGGCAAAACAATGTGCTCAGTATGCTGAAAAAAGAAAAAAGACACGACAGTGCGCATAAAAATTTGCCAGGTGTAAACAATAGCAATGCAGGTATTTTGCAAATTTTGAATCGTTGTGCGTTCGGCTCTGGCAGAGATGTTTTCAAAAAACACGATTCTGCAAACGAGCGGACGGGAAAGGCATGGAAAAGAAGCATGAAAGCGACGGGAATCGTCAGAAGAATCGACGACCTGGGAAGAGTCGTGATTCCGAAAGAAATCAGAAGGACTATGCGGATTCGCGAAGGGGACCCGTTGAACCCATTGACACTTGAAGAAAAGTTTGCGATTGCAGTACATAGTATTTTGAAACGATATAAATAACAAGCGAGGTGAAATTCACCTCGCTTTACGTTATCTAAAATTTCTATGACCATTTTGTTTTAAAAATTCTTTGATTTCTCTACTGTCCTTATCTTCATAATAATTTATCAAAAGCTTTTTGAATTCAGGAACGTGATTTTCGGGTATAACCAAGAGTCCCCCCGCTTTTGAGATTAAATAATGATTTGCAAATATAACCGATGCACGTTTATTACCGTCATTGAAAATTTGTGTTTTCATGCAGTAAAGACAAAGCTCTATCGCAATATTTATCGGCTCATCATTTCGGTTTATAATTTCTAAAATATTTTCTATAACAATCGTTTCTATCGGCAAAGGCGGTATATAAGAAGTGCCGCCTATGGTTACAGGTACACCTCTTATTCTGCCGCCGCTTGCAAAGAA